>CAZWOU010000043.1:0-15690 GCA_964635375.1 uncultured Pirellulaceae bacterium
GACTTTGAATTCCTCCACTAAACTGGGGCACGAAACGCGGCAACACCTCGGCGCCGAAACTGTCGTACCGACGAATGTCGGAGTCGACGATGACGAACATGTCATTGTTGACGGCGGCTGGGCCAAAGGCGATTCCGGTTGGCGAAGTTGCTGTCCCCAAGTCATCAACAAATGGGCCCGACTCAATGTAGGCGCCCGTGACAGGATCGTAGGATAAGACGCTTTGGCTTAACGCATTGCTGACCACATACAGCTTGGGGTCAGGACCGAATCCAAAGGCGACACCTTGCGGCTGGTCCAAACCACCAGCATTAAACGGGGTAAACGAATCAACGAAGTCGCCCGTCGAGTCATATTGCAAAACCTTGTCCGAAAGACTGCTTGCGAGCAGCAAGTCGCCCGAACCGTTGAACGCAAAACCAGACGGCGCGTCTAATCCCTGCAAGTCGACGGAAACAAAATCCGGCGTCGCAGCCGGTACGGCCACTCCAGCAACCAAGTCATATCTCAGAACCTCATCGGTCGCAGGGCTGCTGAGGAAAAGTTGCCCACCCTGAAGGGTTATGTCAGCAAAATCAAGACCGGCGCCACTCGCGTCGAATCCAGCCAACCCTGGCGCAACAACCTCTTTGACAAACGCTCCAACCGTGTCGAGTTCAATGACGTTGCTGCCGCCCCCATCTTGTTCATTGACAACGATGAGATGATCGCTTCCATCAAAGACGATGTTACTGGGATTGCCCAATTCGACGGCAGTGGAGAACAAACTAACCGCGCCGAGCGGGTTACGAAGCGATATTGAATCGCCCCCATAATTGGCAATGTAGAGGTCGCCGTTATGAAACGTCAGTCCGGCGGGCCCAGAAATCGAGGCATCGGTAATCCGGCCGACAAACAAGCCTGAATTTGAGTCAAACTCGATGACTTCGTCCGTCGCAAAGCTGCTGACGTAGAGATTTCCGTTTGGACCAAACGTGATTCCCGTTGGCTCGTCCAGTCCGCCAGCTCCAGCAGCCACGAACACACCAATCAATTCACCGGTGCCGCCGTCATAGCGGAAGACCTCATCCGTGCCGCGACTGGAGACAAAAACATCGCCTGTGGATGGACTAATCGCGACGCCAGTTGGGGTAACAAGCGGGCCGGTTTCGTTCTTGATAAACGTGTCGACGTAGCCCGAATCACCCTGTCCTTCTATGGACAAGTGCCGGAATTCGGTTGAAATATTTGACGTGAGGTCGCCGATGTTCGGATCAAATGCCAACGACCAAAATTCGTTGTTAAGATCCTGAGCAAGAGCAACCGTATTGTTAACCGTGGTGTCAAACACATCATCTTGCTCGGCAATAACTCCGCTGGTCGCCGCTGGCGCCAACATGCCCAAGAATGTGAGCGAAGCGAAACTCGTCAGCGGATCATTGACCCGGAACCAGCCGCCTGTTTCGGAGACTGCATAGACAGTCTCTTGTAAAATGGTCATACCAGTAATCCGACCACCAGAGCCTCCGCCGACGTTCGTGTCTAACGCGCCGCGTTCCCGAATCTGGGTACCGCCGCCTTGCTGACGTTCGTTGGCGACGCGATCCGGGTCAGGCGCACTGAAGGCCTCACCTGTCTGTGAATCAAATTGGTAGAGGAGGTTGGTAAATGCAGTTGGACCTGGCGGCAACGGATCGAGATCCGCATCACCCCGCTCGCCGATACCAAGCAAACGCTCTTGACCATTGATGACGCCAAAGGCCATCGCGTTAAATCGAATCCCCACGTCGCTTGGGACGCTGACTACCGGGTTCGTGGGCGAAGCCTCGAAAGTCAGAATGCCGTCATCCTGGCTTGCCAGAAACTGACCAACGTTGGGATTGACGCCCTGAAGCAAACCGACCGTATCATCCGCCGGGGCTGGATCAGCATCCGGTGTGGACAAACCAAAAACGTTTCCGTCCAGTCGAGTCGCGATGTCCTCGACGTTGCCGTCATAGTCGAGGTTTTCCCATTTGACGATGCCAGTGACAGGATCAACCGCCGCGAAATCGATCTTATCCTCGGTATCCAAGACGTCCTGAATAACGTAGAAGACGATCTCGCCTGGGTCGAGCAAATCGATATTGCTTTCCCTGAAGAGCGAGCCGTTTACTGGTGGAAGTGCCGTCGAGCCGCCAATCGAATCAACATGATCCTCTACAATACGTACGACGGAATTCACGGGCTCCAAGCGGACGCCGGGGTTGGCCAACTCGGATGGAAGTCGCGCATTCGATGTAACTGCCGTGAAGTATGTGCCATCGGGCAATTCAACCGGGCCAATGTACGGGTCTTGGGTCGAGAACGATCCGCCCAGAAGGTCGGCGACGTTGCCATCGGGTCCAAGTTGATCATCCGAGATATTTGAATCGCGGCTAAGCAAGACCAAGCGGCCAAACTCATCAAACACGCTCAGCACCGTGTTCGGCCGCGCGATACCGCCGGCAAAGTCGACGTCAAATATCGTCGACAGATTTTCATGCTGTTCCGATTGAGCCAAGCCGATGTAATCAAAATCCACTTCGTAAAAATCAACGTCATCCAAGCGAGACAACGTTCCGGCAATACTGAGTGCAGCGCGGTCGGTTTGGAACGGGTTGCCAACGTTCTGGGCACCCGAACCTGGCACGGACGGGTTGAGATTAATGTGGTCGTTGACTTCTGGGCCACCGACGTTTTCGTCTTCGCCAATTTCACCTAACAACGGTGAATGGGCCGGCTGCCCGACCATTACGATGCCATTGGTGGCGAAGCGGATGTCCGCGTGGCGAATCGCAGAGCCGGGTAGCTCATCAGTTTCGCTCAAGCGAATTTGCATTTGATATTCGCCCGACGTCAGCCCGGCGTTCACGTCGTTGATGTCGGCGCCGTTACTGCGTACGCGGACATGGAACGTCGTTCGAGTGCCAGCGGCGCCGGGAAGCACGATACGCATGCCGGCGTCATGCAGATTCTGAGTGCCAAAGTCTCGAGCGAGGCCGGAGGTGTTGTGGGGCTGGTGAATGTCGGCCGACTTCTGCAGCGGGTTTACGGAGTTCGGATCCAGCGACGCCGCAACGTACAGCAAGCTTGGGTCGAGCGATTCCAACAGTGATTCATCACTTCGAGCCAGCACGGTGCCATTGCTGTCAATCAACTCGACCACGCTGTTCAGATCGGAATTTGTGCGGTCGATGTCAAACCAGACTTCGGTGCCAGCTGTGGCTCTGAAAGTGTAGACATCAATATCGTTTTGTTCGTTGAGCACGCCGTTAACGATGAAGCCCAATCGCAGATTGTCATCCCCGTCGTACTCGTGCTGAGCCAACTCGCCAAGAAATTCGGCGGTGGCCGGAGTGGCGTTTTGGCCAGGCGCGATGGCTGTCCGCGGTTCGTCTTCCAGGATCACAGCCGCATTTCGGTCATGCGAGTACTGGTCGAGCCGAATGGCGGCCCAATCGCCGGGTTGCGGCGACGTCGCAGTGCCGTCGTTATTCGTGTCGCGTTGGACTTCGCCGTTGAGTTGGAATCCAGCCCCAACCGTGTCGTCGAACAGTGAGGTCAGCACGACGGGGAAGTCGGGTTGTCCCACGATTTGCGCGATGCCGCCGATGCGATCATCGATATCGAGTTGTCGACCGGTGGCGATAATGCCGGCGCCGTTGGAGGGTTCAAAGCTGTCGCCAGGGCCGTCAAGCTTCACGACCAGGCTGGCCGTTGGACTACTCTGCAGGCGCAGACCGCCCTCAGTATGGAAGTCGGGGACGATGACCTGGCTTGAGACAACATGGACGATGTCAATGTCGTCCCAGACACCTTCGGCGGTCAATTCACCACCGCGAATGGACAGCGCGTTGAGGTCGTTCGATTCGATAAAGTTGGCTCGAATCAACGGACCATGGTTGTCGCTGAAGAAGCCGACGGTGGCAATCTCGCCGGTTGTTCGGCCCGAATCGGGAACGAATTCGTTTGACAGCGAGTTGACGTCGATGTCAATTACCGCGCCGGTGTTGTCGCGGATCAAGTTGTTGGCAATGATCGGCTGAGAGCCCCGAACGTAAATCGTGGCCGACGAATTCTCACCGCGGCCGAATCGATCGGCGGGCGAGGGTCCGCCGGTGCCGTCCGCGTTATCTTCGAGCACGCTGTTGACTAGACGTAGTTCGCCTTGATGCGTCTCTATCACATTGAACGTGGCGAACGTACCTTCGATTCTGGTCAGGCCGCCGCCGTGGGCCAGCAGCGTGCCATCCAAACTGGCTTCGCTCAGTTGATCAATGTAGATCCCGCCCCAATCGCCAGGCGCTGGCGCAGCGGCGTCGAGGTCATTGTTAGTGTCAAAGATACCGCCGGCGCCGTATCGATCGTCCTTCACGGAGGTGAAGATAATTCGTCGTGAACTGGTGCCTTCGGCAATGAACTGCGAACCTTGGATAACATCGATCCGCGAGCTGGCCAGTTTGACCACGGTGCCTGGGTCGATGCTCAGCCGAGCGTCGGTGCGAGCTCGCACAACGCCAGTCAGCGTCGAATCCAACTCGCCACCGGTGAACGAACCGTCGTCGATGAAAGCCCCGCCGATAGCTCCGATTTCACCGGCGAGTACGAACGGACCGCCATCCAAGCTACGGTAGATTCGACGAGTCGAACCGACCGCGGCGTCGGGCAGTCCAGCCAGATCCGCGCGGCCCGAGGGCACGGCTTGAAGGGGCGTGGCGTCGGATGACGGGCCTTCCTTGCCAGCCGCGTCGACGAAGGTGAGACGGTAGGCGTAGGATCCAACGGGCAGGCTTCCGCCAGCTTGCGGGGTTGTCGTCACGCCCAACACGCTCGGCGGGTCGCGGCGCAAATCGGGGCTGCCGACGGTAGACGCGGTTTGATCGACAAACGAGTTGGCTGAGCCCGAGAGTTCAGCTAACAAGCGGTAGGCGCCGCCCGCATCGCTGCGGTAAAGTCGCCGACCAATGAATCCGGCTGTGATCGCCGGCAGGTTGGTGATGTTGATCGTCCCTTGTCCCGCTCCGAGCACAACATCCGCGCTCGACTCGGAAGGACGTCCCTCAAAACCATTGGCGTCAAAGAAGACGACTTTGTAGTTGTACTGGCCTGCCGCGAGCGGACCTCCGGCGCCAGGAACGACGTTCGTCAAGCCGATGGGGGGGCGCGCGATGTCGAGCAAAGCGCCGCCGCGAGTACCGCCAATGTTCAGGTTTTCAGTGATCACGTGGACGATGTCGGTGTCGTCGATCCGACCCGAAACGTCGAGTTGGCGAAGCGCGGCGCCCGAAGGCGTTTGAATCCGAACAAACAACCCGTTCGTGGTGTTGTCGAACAATCTGTTGTCGTGGATTTCCGGACCGACGCGAGCGTAGTCGGATGTGAACAGATCGAACAGTTGGAACTTGGGCGAATGGAAGTTCGACTCAAGGAAACTGTTGGGGTCGGCCGACATCGCCGCATCGGCGCTTTGCGAAATCACGTTGAATGAGACTGTTGGCCGAGCTTCGATCATCTGGACCGGGTTCACGACCTGCAGCACGGAGTCAATGGTCACGGTGCCTCCGCCGTAACGCAGGTCCGCATGGTTGACGTAGTTCAGGAAGATGCCTTCGCGTTCGTAATTGAATCGATTCTCGGCATTGTCCAGATCGTTGCGGAACAACAGACCGCCCCAGTCGCCCGCGTTCGGCACGGTGATCGGCTGATGCAAGTCTTTGCCAATCGTTTCGTCGAGCCAAGAGGTGAAGATGACGGAGTTGTTGGGCGTTCCCAACACCTGCAGGGCGCCTCCGCTGCGATCGACGGCGAGCGATGCGCTGCCGACGCCGAGGTGGGCTTGGCGCAACTTGAATACGGCGCCCTCGTCGATCATCACGGTCACGTCTTTGGGGATGGCCATCGTCGTGCCATCGTCCAAGAATTGCCCTGGCAGCGTTCCGAATCCGATTTCGTACGCCAAGTTGTCGGCTGGCGTGGACAACATACTGTCGTCGCCGCCGTTGCCCACGATTCGCACAATGTCGCCCGCAACGGCTGCGTTGAGAGCTTCTTCAATGCGATTGTACGGGTTGGCCAGCGAGCCCTCGTTACCGACCGTCGTGGTGTGCGACTTGTCGACAAAGATCGTGTTGGCCGGATCTTGCGCCTGGAACCAGAAATTGTAGACTCCGCCCGGCAGCCCATCAGCGTCTCCGTCAAAGGACGTGCCCGGCAGCAAGTCCGCCGCGCGGTCCAGGTCTCGGATGATGTTGTCGTCGTCCACTTGCGGACGCAGGTCCATCCGCAGATCGTAGAGTCCCTGCGAGGAGCCGCCGAAACCGGTTGCCTCGTTGCCTGGATTGAATTGTTCGTTGCCCGCGGCCGAGACACTGACGTAATACGTGCCAGTGCCCACTTCGACTTGGATCTGCGAGTCATTACTGAAGTAGTTGTCGTTGCGCGCAACCACCTCGCGCTCGACGCCGATCACGAAGCCGAATCCGTCCAGAACGTCCGTTTCCCGATACAAGGCCAAGCTCGTATCAAGCAGACTTGAGTTCGGCTGGCGTTCGGCGAATGTCTCAAGCGTCAGCAAGGCCGATTTCTTGATCGAACTGGCCCCGTCGCCCAAGTCGACGCTAAACCGGTAGGTGTCGATATCATTGCTGTCGGGCCGGAAAATGTGCTTTACGTGAATCTCGTCGCCGCCGCCAGGATAGACCGCTTCCGCGGGCGAAGCGCCCGGATGGGTCAGCGTCGAGTCGAATGACATCACGTTGCCTTCGGGCAGATCGCCTGCTCGCTGCATTCCGAGCAAGAAGCCAACCCCGATCATGGCAACTTCGAAGAACTCGCCGCCGAAGAAGTCGGACAACTGGGCGGCCGCGTCGAAGATCAGCATGCTGTCTCTGAACTCGGGATCGACGCGAGCGATGAAGTCCTTATCCGTGGTCAGCGGAGCGATGGCGAAGTTGACGACGTCGTCCGCAGCTGGATCCAACGCATTTGGATCGCCCGTGATAATTGTTAGCCCGGAGCCTTCGGTCTCGATGAACTGCACGCCTGCGTTCGCGGCCCACATGTCAAAAGCGCCGCGGACCAAGGCTTTTTGCCGCTCGGTGATCACATTGGTAAGCGGCTGTCCCGCCAGATCCGAGTAGGTCGGAGCAAAGTTGTACTCGATCGTGGAAACGCCGAAGAAATCATCCGCGCCGAACGCCGGATCAACATGCTGCTCCAGGCCGTTGCCCGCTCCAAGCGGTATGTCTCGGTGACCCGGCTCGTCTGCGGCGCCAGGGAAATCCAGGACGTTGATTTGAGCGTCGACGGACGATCGGATGTAGACCGGTTGCGAGGTCAACTGGCCAAGTTCAGTTGCTGTCTCGAAGCTTGAGCCGAGTCCGGCCAGAACGATGGGCGCCATCGAAGTGCCCGTCACTGCGCTCGTGCCGAGTCCCGTCGTGACGGCGGCCGAGACGAGATTGGTCGCGGCGGCGCTGGCCGAGATCGCGGCTACGACATCGTCAGCGGTGCTCCCGCCCCCGTTCGTGTTGAGATCGACCAGAATGCGGTTGCCAACCACTTCCACCGTCGGTAATCCGGCTCCGCCGTGATCGCTCTCGGTGACTATGATGCGAGCTGAATCGGCGAATTTCTCCAGTTCGACGACCACACCCGAAAAGGTAACTTCCAGACCGCTGACGCCAAAGTCACTCGTCGCGCCGACGGTCGGAGCAAACTCGGCCGGATCCAAGGGCGCAGCTTCGTCGGTGCCAATCCGCAGCCGAAACGTCCCTGGCCCCACAGGACCGCTTCCGGGGTCGAGCAGGTGGAGCGGATCGGTAAAGGTCAGCGTCGCTTTGTCTTCCGCCGGGTTGTAGCTGATGCTGTCGACCGTCAACTTGATGTCGTCGGCGCTATTTACCGTATTGCCCGTATAAAACAGTTGGTAAAAGTCGGGGTTCTCCGCGTCGACGGGGTCGAGGTCGTCGTCGTTGAAGTAGACGTCAATCGTGTTAAGCGATTGTGATAGACCCGCGGCTCGCGAGACCGGTTGCGGCACGACGGCGACAACCTGGGCGCCAAGATCCAACTTGAAGTTGAGCTGGAAGTCGACGCCTTCATTAAACAGATCGCCATCCAGGTCGCGAACTGCGTTCGGACCAACGCCGCTCACGTCGATCGTGTATTGATCGTCGGGCAACGAACTGGCGAATCGCATTTCCACTTCGTACGGCAAATCACCAAGCCCGATGAATCCGGGTTGAATCGGCTGACTCGAACCGTCCAGCAGGCGAATCCCACCCAAGGTGTTCGGATCGATCGTGTCCGTGTTCAAGAAACGGAAAGTCAGACCCGTGGGCGACTCGTCCCGAACATCGCCATCCTGCAAGATGGACCCGTCATTGGGCTCGATCGCGACCAAGCGGGGGCCCACCGCAAGAAGCAAACGCGCTTCGAGCGTCTCGAAATTGAGAGGCCTGTCCTGCTTCTGTAGCTTCTGAGCTCGTCGTCGTCGCTTGACCTGTTCACGTTTCTTGCGAGATTGTCGTAAGGCCATAGAGGGTAACCCTTTGAAACATGCCAGCTAATAGGTCCCCGGAATTTCGAATGAATGGGGGCCTACCCGATAACGCCCCAGTCAAAACTGGGGTTTTTCGGTTATCTATACTGTCCAAACGTCCTATTGTGACAGGGATCCATCCCTTTTGGCGCATCTTTGGTTCTCATGCGCAAACCACCTTTGGACGACTTGCGCAGTCGAATTAGTTCCATCTTAATCAAAAATTTCAAACAAGTTACAGCAATTGGGGACATGAAATGAAAATCTGCCATTTCGTCGAATTCCGGCGGGGCCAGGCCATTTTCTTGGGGTGGAGACCGCCTTGGATGACTTGACCGCGGGACCCTTACATACTAGTCAAAATCGGCGCTCATCGAACGTACGATGTTTGCGCATCTTATTTGCAGCAATAGCGTTGACTCGATCGCCTAGGACTGAGAGCCCGTTTCGGTCGAGTAGGCCGTTTGGGTTAGCAGGTCAATCCAAGGGCCGACGTAATGCCCGTTGTCATGAAACGTCCGTCCGCTCACCAGATTGCCGTCGATCACGCAGGGTTGATCGACGAACTGGCCCCCGCAGACCTCCAAATCGAATCTGCATTTGGGCACGGTCGCCATCCTGCGACCCTCCACACACCCTGCATAGGCAGGGATTTCGACACCGTGGCAGACGCTGGCGACCGGCTTGTTCGTCTCAAAGAAGTGACGTGTGATCCGAACGAGGTCTTCGTCATAGCGGATGTACTCGGGGGCTCGCCCGCCGGAGAAGAAAATGCCAGCGAATAACTCGGGGTTGACCTCCGCGAAGGCTAGGTCGGCAGCCAGCGTGTACCCCTCCCATTCTTTGGTGATCGTCCAGCCCGGCTTGACCTCGTGCAGAACCAGCTGATAGAGCCGTTTCTCGGGGGCGGCGACCACTGGTTCGAATCCGGCCTCCTGCAGCCGATAGTAGGGGTACATCGTATCGAGCGTCTCGGTCGCGTCGCCGATGATGATCAGGACCTGTGGTTTTGCCATGGTTCGGGGCCTTGTCCGTTCGGGCTGGCTGCGGGGACTGGTTGGTCAGACGGTTTCGGGTAGGTCAGACGGTCTCGAAGCCGGATCGCTGTTCGCGTTTCAGATGCGAGTTGGCTTCCGCATCGTCGATGAACTCCTCCACCTGGGGATCCCAATTCAAGTCCCGGCCGACTCGCATAGCAATGTTGCCCAGATGGCAAGTGCTGACGCTCCGGTGTTGGCTATTCACGTCGGAAATGGGTTGTTTGCGCGACTGCACGCAGTCAAAGAAATTGCCCATGTGATTGACAATGGCGTCGAGCTTGCCCGCGCGCAACGGTCGCTCGAGGTTGTCGTGGCCGTAGACCCCCCATGACTCTCGAGGCAGAGGGTTCTGGGTCAGTTCTTCTATAGGTTTGCCTTGGACGACGCCACGATTCACAAAGATTCGGCCTCGTTCGCCAGTGAAGAGGATCCCGTTTCGACCTGTGTCCTTGACGGTCAGGGTGACTCCGTTTGCGTACTGGTAGGCTGCGTCGAAATCGACTGCGACGTTGAAGCCGCCGTGATCGGCCGGGTACTTGGCTTGCCCGCTGATTTTCACGGGAAGGCTGCCGATGGCCCACTGGGCGATGTCCAGGTGGTGCGCGCCCCAGTCGGTCATTTGGCCACCCGAGTATTCGTACCACCAGCGAAATGTGTAGTGCGACCGTTCCTCTACGTATTGTGTATCGGGCGTTTGTCCCTGCCAGAGGTTCCAATTGAAGTTTCCGGGCACGGGGCGGGGTTCAAACGGCCCGCCGAGTTTGTTTTTTCCGAGCACGACTTCGACGGTTCGTAATTGGCCAAGCCGACCTTGGTGAACCATCTCCACGGCTTGGCGGAACCGGCTGTCGCTTCTCTGCCACGAGCCCACCTGTACGACTCGACCGGTCTCTTTGACGACTCGGGTCAGCAACTTGCCTTCATCGATTGTCAGCGTCAGCGGTTTCTCGCAGTAGACATCTTTGCCTGCGCGGCAGGCGTCGACAATCATCTTCGTGTGCCAATGGTCGGGTGTCCCGATGGTGACGACGTCGACGTCTTTGCGTGCGAGCAAATCACGATAATCCTCGAAGTGCCTGGGCGTGCTGCCAAAGGCCGCCTTGGCCGTATCGCGAACATTCTTGTCGACATCGCAGACGGCCACGATGTCGCCGTACATCGCCGCCTTATGGGCGATCACGCTGCCCTGATACCTCAGCCCAATCGCTCCCACGCCCAGTCGTTCCACCTTGGGCTTCGGCTTGTCGGCGCCATCGATGGGACTCGCGAACACGGTAGGAGCGAGCGAACCGGGAAGCAAGCCGGCGGCGACAGCAGCGGATGACCCTGCTAGAAAGCCTCGACGTGTCGCCTTGGAGAGGGTCTTTTTGGAGGTCATGTGGTTTCCTTGCTCCAAGTCGTTTATCTGGTTTGGTGGGAGGCGCGGCGTCCTCTGGATCGCTTCGCGGCAACGTCTTGTGGACGCGACTAACCTGACAGCCTTCAGCATTTTCCCGATTCAGCGTTCCTCGGCGACAAGAACTCAGGATCCGACCGTCTTGGCAGGCCGCGAAGCCTCGCTGGGGAAGCGAGGTTTGCAAAATTCACGGTGAGGCCACATGGTAATCGATATCGCTCCAAATAGGGGCTGATCTCGTCGCACGAACGACCTTTTCAGCTCAAAAGCACCTCTTGAAGTCGTCTTCCAATCTCCTTGGACTGGCCGGTGGAGAGGCAGAACGGATTGATTTGCAGAATGTCCTGGGCCAGTTTTCCGTGGCCAACGAAGATCGGTGGCGTTCCCTGGCGAAGCTGACGACAGATTTCAAAGGCATTGAGCGGCCCATTGGGTTGCACGCGAAGCTCAAGGAGCGGAGGGCGTTGAGCGCGAGATTCGACGAGAGATGCGGTGAGCGGGAGGTGGTTCGTCGCCTGCACGATGGACTCGAGTTGAGTTTGCATCTCGCTCAGTTCGTGTTCGGCGTCGCCCCGTTCAAACCGTTCAAGCGCGACGAGCAGCGCGACGATTTCTTCCTTGGAGACCTTCATTGCGCGGCCGATTCCGTGGCGGGGGACGCCCTTGAAGCAGCGTCGATCGATAAAATCCGCCGGCGGCGACCAGAGTTGCGGATGGTCGTCCATATCCAGCATTTGCAAAGCGGCGGACGCGATCAGGTCTTTTTCTCCGCAGAGAATTCCGGTGCTCTGGGGGCCTTGAATCGCTTTGCCGCCGCTAAAAGCGACAAGATCAGCCCCGCTAGCCGCAATCGTCTTGAGGTTTTCACGCGGCGGCAACTCACCTGCGGCGTCAACCAGCACGGGCAGATTGGCCGAATGGGCCACCTCGACAACTTCTCGAATCGGTGGCGCCGAGTCGCCTGCCAAGACGTACAGCACGCCGGCCGTCGCCTCGCCAAACGCGGTTTGGTACTCCCACGCCTCGGTCCGCCGCACTCCCGCACCGGCTGTGATTTCGTTAAAGCCGACCTCGACCAGTCGCGCGCCGGCCGCGCGAACCGCGTGGTCATAGCCGCTTCGCTGTTCTCTGGCGACGACAATTTGGTCGGGGAAGCCGCTGCAGTCTGGCAACGATTCCATTCGCCCCAGGTCATAGCGAGCCAAGATGGCGGCGGCGCCGAGCGTCAGCGAGGCTGCCGAGCCAGCGGTCACGAGCCCTGCATCGGTGTCGGTTGCTCGGGCGATCCGTTTGGAGGCCGCCGCGTGAAGCTGTTCCAGCGACACTGCTTCGGCCGCCGCGTCGCTCAACGACTTGATCACGCACTCAGGCATTGGCGCTCCGCCCAGCCGCGTCACCGCTCCGCTGGCGTTGATAATCGGCGCCACGCCAAAGCGTTCATAAATGCTCGTCAAGATACTCGCCCTCCTGCAATAACCGCATGCCAGTCCGTTTGGGCATATCATACCGTTTTCGCGAGAGTGGTTGCGACGTCGCGGATAAGGCAGGTCTGCGGGAACAGCCGCCTGGAATCACGAGCGGGCGTAGCGGCCACTATGCTCGGTGTTCCCGTGTTCTTCGCCTCTCAGGCCTTCACCCCAACAGCGGACCATTCTTCGACAAAATGAAACCGCTTTCCCTGAGGCAAACGCGTCAGCGATGGTCTGGCTAGGCCGCCCGGGAAATGGAAATGGGCGAACCGACGGCTCTGTTGTCGCTGCGCCGTTTCTCGGCTTGCTCGATGGTCGGTCGAGTGAAGGGCGGGATTTCCGGTTCAAGTTCGGACTGCTGTTTGGCGTGGTGCAATTCCCAAAGCCGCGCTTGCTTCATGAAACAAGAGAGCGCGGACAAGATCGAAATCTGTAAGCCGACTTCGCCGTCTAAGAAACCGCATCGAAGCAGATAGTTGTGCAAGAATCTCGCCGTTGGCCGAAACAGCATCCGCGCGTAACTCGGTCGCACGCCTTCGTCATGCCAAATCTTCGCCTGAACCTTCGCTTCGCGGTCAAGCTTGCCCAGACATCCTTCGTACGACCAGCAGGCGTAGTGATTCAGAGCCTGATCCAGTTGACCCACTCGGCTTGTCTGGAGTTCCACCGGGGCCTGCTCGGCTCGACCGGCGGAGCGCTCCGCGTTTCGACGAAAAAGACGAATCAGGGCGTCGTTGTTCCAACCGCATGAATGCACGCGACGCCCCATGAAATGGTTGTTGCGGCGGATCCAATAGCTGTCAAACTTGGGGCCGGTTTGCAGCGCTGACAGAACTTCTTCAGATAACTCGGACGTGACGCGTTCGTCCGCACACAACAACAAGACCCATTCATGGCTTGCCTGTGAGATCGCCCAATGCTTGAAGTCGTCCGACCGGTGGACGTCACGCGCGATCACTCGGCAGTCGCCGATGTGTCGCCCAAGGTCCAGCGTCCGCTCGGTGGAGCACGAGTCGGCGATGAGAATCTCATCCGCTAGCGGAAGGCAACTCTCGACGCACGCGACTATGTCGCTTTGGTCGTTCTGGCAGCGAACGAGGCAGGTCAATTTGGGACCCATGATGTTTCGCCCGTGGTTTAACCTGGAGTCGAGTTGGCGTATCAGAGGGGTTATCGACTGCCGGGCAGCGTCGGTTTAGGGGATTTGGGCCGAGTTTCCGGATTGCTTCGCCCTGACCCGAGCGGCTGAACTCCGTCGATGAAGTGCCGAAAACCGTTGGCCAGCCCCCACTTCCAGCAACTGGTGTTTCTCGATCCCCGTTCAGCCGCATGCAAGCCGCCATCTTGGTTACAATGCCTAGCGAGTCGAAGGGTAGGTCAGGCAAAAAAACGCGACTTCACTCGCTGCCCCGTCTCGCCCAATCGACCCATACGCCCCACGCGGCTCAGCTGCCTCAAAGGCGCCAATGTTGCAGCAGGGGAACCGTCCGTTTTCTGTCATGCCTTCCATTCTCACGCCAACCACACCGAGGACTTTCCTATGTGGCGAACTCGATCTGCTCGCGCTGTTCTCTCCATCTGTCTTATCGCGCCGACTTCGGTCGCGATGACGACCAGCTTGCTGGCCGCCGATGACGCGCTTCCCAAAGGGTTTGAACATCTGTTCAACGGAAAGGACTTGGAGGGGTGGCATGGCGACAACGTGCATCAATCTGCCAAATCACCCGCCGATAAGCGAGCTGATGCGATCGCCGCCCAGCAAGACGATTTTAAGAAGCACTGGCGGGTTGAGAACGGCGAGCTGGTCAACGATGGACATGGCCCCTACGCGACGACGGATGTTGAATTCGGCGACATCGAGTTTCAGCTGGAGTACAAGACGGTAGCCAAAGCGGACAGCGGGATCTACCTTCGCGGCACGCCGCAGGTTCAAATCTGGGATACGACCAAAGAGGGCGGCAAATGGGGACGCAATGCCGACAAGGGATCTGGCGGGCTGTTCAACAACAGCAAGGGCGCTCAGGGCCAACTTCCACTCGTCCATGCGGACCGCGAGTTCGGTCAATGGAATCAGTTTCGAATTCGCCAGTTGGGAAGCCGCACGACGGTTCACCTGAACGACAAGCTGGTCGTCGACAACGCGATCATGGAGAACTACTGGGACAAGACCCGTAAGTCGCCCTTGCCTGCGAGCGGCGCGATCCACCTTCAAACGCACGGTGGCGAGATCCGCTGGCGCAATATTGCCGTTCGACGCGTCGGCGCTGACGAAGCGATCCCACTGCTGCGAGGTGATGACAAGGCCCAGGGATTCACTTCGATTTTCAACGGTGAGGACCTAGTCGGTTGGGCTGGCGCTGTGGCCGACTATGAGGTCCGCGACGGTTCAATCATGTGCAAACCGGGCAAAGGGGGCGTGTTGTTTACTGAGGCCGAGTACGATGATTTCGTTGTCCGGCTTGAATTCAAAGTGCCGCCTGGCGGTAACAACGGTTTGGCGATTCGCTATCCCGGCGAGGGGCGCGCTGCCTATGCTGGGATGACCGAACTTCAGGTGCTCGACGACGCGGCGGAAAAGTACGCCAAACTCGACGCTCGCCAATACCACGGATCGGTGTATGGCATGGTGCCCGCCCACCGCGGCTACCTTCGCCCCGCTGGACAATGGAATTACCAAGAGGTGACGGTCAAAGGATCGACAATCCGGGTGGAACTCAACGGCACGGTGATCCTTGACGCCGATGTCTCCAAGGTGACCGAGTACAAAGGCAACTCGCCGCACCCGGGCAAGAATCTCAAGAGCGGTCATTTCGGATTCGCTGGTCACAACGACCCCGTCATGTTCCGAAACATCGCCATCAAGAAGATTGAGCCGTAAGAGGAAGTGTGCGAATTCGCCCAGTTTGTTGGGCAGTGGTAGCATGGGACGTAGCGTGCGAGGCCGTATTCCGCACAATTCGATCAACGGATGTGATCCTGGAAGCCCTCGAGGCGTCCGGCATGCGGTATGCACAGTTGTTTGGGAGGTCGCAGATCTCGGTGTCCCGAGCTGGCGGCTTGGAAATCGCCTCTGAAACGAAGGATCGAACCCATGTTGAAAACCAACTTGCAAATGGTCGTCTTGCTGGCTTTGGGAGCCTTTTTGGCCGCGACGGTTGGGGCCGCCGAGAATGAGCCGCCGAAGTCGGCCGAAACAAAACGCGGCGAAGCGAAGAATGAACTCGCTGCGGAGCCCCCGTCTAA
>CAZWOU010000043.1:15700-30067 GCA_964635375.1 uncultured Pirellulaceae bacterium
GCGAGGACAAGTCCAAAACGTCGGTTCATGCGAGTGACCTCGGCCGCGTAAATCGGGGAGACGCTGAGTGGCTGGGCTGAACCGTAAACGCTACCCCAACATCATCCTAGCGTTTGAGCGAGCCGACGCAATCAAGAACGCGGCTGGACGCTCGCGGGGGGTAGGGAATCGGCGTAGACGCGATTCTCTTCGGCATCGGCGGAGAGCCGTGCGTGGCCGGTATCCTCGCGAACTAGGCGGTTTCCTTAGCGGAGCTCAGGCAAGGGTTCGTGGCGATCGACCAAGTACTGCGGGCGGCCGGTGAGGTCGGGCAGCGTGGTGTGCGGCTGTATTCCCAAGTTTGTGTAGAGTGTTGCGTGAACTTCCCCAAAGTGGACTGGTCGATCTTCAATAGTGCCGCCGATTCGATCTGTCGCTCCGATGACTTGCCCAGTCCTCATTCCACCGCAGGCGACGAGTCCTCCACCGACTTGCGGCCAGTGGTCTCGGCCGGCGTTGCCGTTAATGCGAGGCGTGCGGCCGAATTCTCCCCAAGCGACGACAGAAACGTCGTCGGCCATTCCTCGTTCATGCAAATCATCGATCAAGGCGGCCAGGCCCTGATCGAACAGCGGCAAGTGGGTGTTTTTGAGCCCGCTGAAGTTGTTGCTGTGAAAATCCCAGCGGCCAAAGTTCAGCGTCACCACTCGTGCGCCTGCCTCGACCAACCGGCGGGCCATGAGGAACTGTTGCAGATTCCGCGGCGCGCCGTCGCCAAAATTCTTGGGGTCGCCCTTGCCGTACTTCTCACGCGTCTGCGTCGGTTCTCTCTCCAGGTCCAAGGCGTCGGCCAGTCGACTGGATGTCAGCACGTTGAGCGCTTGTGCATTGAGGTCATCGATTCCCGCAATCGCTCCGCTCGCATCGATATCCCGTCGCAGTCGATCGAACCCGGCAAGCAGGCGTTTCCGGTTGTCGAGCCGATCGAGGCTAATGCCGCTGAGCTGCATATCCTTACGAGCTGGGCCGCTGGGCCGGAAGGCGGAATGGCCGATCCCCAAGAAACCTGGGTGACCAGGCGAGCCGTAGGGCGGATGCCCGGCGTTGGGCGCCAGTCCGATGAATGGCGGAACGGCTCGGTTGGTTGGGCCCCGCAAGCGTGAAACCACTGGGCCGATCGCGGGCCAGCCGCCCGGCGGTTGGTTCCGCGTGGTCCGACCGGTATAGCAAATGAAGGAATCGTGGGCGCCGCTAGGAGAACCGTAGACCGAGCGCAACGGCGCGCACTTGTCCATGATGGCGGCCAACCGAGGCATGTGTTCGCAGATCTGAATGCCCGGGACGTTGGTTTGGATCGGCTGAAATTCGCCTCGAATCTCCGATGGTGCGTCGATCTTGAGATCGTACATGTCTTGATGCGAGGGCGCTCCAACCATGTAGATCATGATCACGGCTTTATGGGAGCCCTTGATACCGGCCGCCGCCTCGCGTTGCAGCAATTGAGCCAGCGTGAGTCCGCCCATTCCCAGCGAACCAATTTGCAGGAAGCCTCTCCGCGACACGGCCCCGCACAACGGGCTCGAATCTTCCATGGTCTTGAACATACGTGCTTCCTAGTCGGCTATGCTTCAAGGGCTGCGCGGCCGATTCGCTCGTTCCGGCACAGCAAAACAAGGGTCACCAATCGCTCGCGCTGTTGTCGCCCCATTATGTCGTGGAACCGGTCTCGACGGCAAGAGAGCCCTGCTTGTTCGCCTGCGTGTTCCTGGCAGATTTGCTCCCAGCAGATTTGCGGTCAACCGCCAATTGAAGCTATCCTAGATCCGATTTCACCTCTTGCTGAAGTGGGGAGCCGCCAAAGCGACTCACTTACTCCCGGGCTGACCATAGCGGCGGCGGCCGATCTGGGAAGGCTGCCGTGCGTCCCGCTGTTGAAGGAGAATTAGATGTCGCGAATCGCGAAAATGTGTGTGGCTGCTTTGTTCGTCGGCCTGCTCGTAGCGCCGCTGGTCGAGGCGGCGCTGGTCGAGGCGGCGCGGCCCAACATCTTTATCGCAATCAGCGATGACGTTTCCTTTCCGCATGCGTCGGCATACGGCTCGAAGATGGTCGACACGCCAGCGTTCGACCGAATCGCCAGAGAGGGCGTGCTGTTTCATAACGCCTTTTGCCCCGCGCCTGGCTGCAGCCCTTCGCGAGCTGCATTTCTGACCGGTCGGCATATCTGGATGATCGAGGAGGCGGGCACGCATGCGAGTTATTTCAAGACCCAATACGAGACGTTCCCAGAGCGGCTCGCCAAGGCTGGCTACTTTGTCGGCAGCACGGGCAAAGCGTGGGCGCCAGGCAATTTTAAGCACGACGGGCGAGAATACAACCCTGCGGGCAAGCGCTACACCGATCGCCAGGCGAAGGGACCGCTGAAGGGCTATGCCGCAGGTTTTCGCAAGTTCCTCAAGGAACGTCCTGAGGGCCAACCTTTCTGTTTCTGGTTTGGCAGCTCCGATGCCCATCGCGGCTACAAGAAGGGATCCGGTTTGGCGAAAGGAAAGACGCTGGCTCAGGCGGAAACGCCAGGCTTTCTTCCGGACCACGATGAGATTCGCAGCGACTTGTTGGACTATGCGTTCGAAGTCGAACGATTCGACGAGGACTGCGCCAAGATGTTTCAGCTTCTCGAAGAGGCTGGTGAAATGGACAACACGTTGATTATTGTCACATCCGACAACGGAATGCCGTTTCCTCGTGCGAAGGCGAATTGCTATGAGTATGGGATTCACATGCCGTTGGCGATTCGCTGGAAGGATGGCGCGGCGGGGGGACGCGAATGGCGTGACCTCGTGGGGTTCGTCGATTTGGCGGCAACTATCTATGCCGCGGCCGAGGTCGATCCGCCCAGCAAGTTCCCCATCGTGGGGAAGAGTTTTCTCGCGGATCTGCAATCGGATAAGACCGGTTGGGCCGATCCCAAACGGGATGCCGTTTACGTCGGCCGCGAACGCCACTCCTCTTCACGCTATCACTCGCTGAGCTATCCGCAACGCGCGATACGGACCAAGCGTTTTCTATACATCCGAAATTTCAAGCCAAATCGCTGGCCCGCTGGGGCGCCGCAAAAATACGCCCAGGCGAAGTTTTCCGAGGAAGGAATCACCCAGTCGCGACTGGGACCGGAGCATGCAGGCTACCACGATATCGACGCTTGTCCGACGCTCTCGTTCCTGATCGCCAATCGCGACAACGAGTCCCTGGCGAAGTACCTTCATTGGTCGGTCGACAAACGCCCCAAGGAAGAGTTGTTTGATGTGACCGTTGATCCAGATTGCCTGCTCAACCTGGCCTCGGACCCTGAGTTTCAAGCAGCGCGGGAGTCGCTGTCCGCGCGGCTGATGGACGTCTTGAAAGAGACTCAGGACGCGCGTGTTATCGACGGCGGCGACGTGTGGGAATCCTATCCTCGCGTTAGTCACCTGCGCTGGTTTCCAGAGCCGAGTTGGGTGAGCGAGCAAATCGATCGCGCCCCCCAGCAAGATTGGCTCGAAAAACGGCGACCGCGTTGATGAGAACGGAGATAGCGATGCCGAAGGAGATAGCAGAGACGCGTGGGCAAATTGCTCGGGCTTCAGTTCGCTGACGCCATTCAAATA
Source organism: uncultured Pirellulaceae bacterium (assembly GCA_964635375.1). GTDB lineage: Bacteria > Planctomycetota > Planctomycetia > Pirellulales > Pirellulaceae > CAZMNY01. The sequence goes on from CAZWOU010000043.1 coordinate 19,327, forward strand.
GCGGCTTGGCGAATTACGTCACCCATATTTGTGAGTCCCAGTTTGCGTCGAATGTTTTGCCGGTGGGCGTCGACCGTTTTCAAACCAATCTTCAGCTGGCCAGCAATTTCGTGAGGCGAGTTGCCTTGACCAACCAACTCAAAAATCTGAAGCTCGCGAGGCGATAGGCTCCTCAACTGGCCGCCATGATTTTCATCCGCCACATCGGACGAACTGTCGACCGCTCTTTGGGCTGCCTCGCTGAGAAATGACCCGCCTTTGAGCACAACCGAGATGGCATGGGACAGCGTCGAAACAGAATCTGACTTGCTGACGAACCCCGCCGCGCCGGCCGCCAGCGAACGCGTGGCGAAAATGGACTCATCCTGCATGGAGGATACGAGCACAACGGTTCGAGGAAATTCGCTAGTTATCTCCGCGATTAGATTCAACCCTTCCACCCTCGAGTCTTTCAAGCAGAGGTCGAGGATGACGAGATCGGGATCGTGATTCCGGATCAGCTCTTTCGCAACCGTCGAATTCTCTGCGACACCGCAAAGTTCGAGGTCAGGGCGCGAATCGACCAAGTGCGAAAGCGCATGACGGACCAGCGCATGATCGTCCACGATAAGGACCCTAGCCATCTGACTCCTCTTGAATCGGATTGACTTGCCCCAAGACGGGGGGTGACCGCCGCAACATTATTGGAACATAGCCCTTGCCTTCGGTCGCCAGGTCTTGAAACATGGTTTGTCTGGAGCCTACCGTGGGCTTGCCAGCCTTGCCAAGAGTACCCTGTTCCCCCAGGTTTTCATGCTAAACCAGGCATATCAGATCCTCTTGGTCGAAGACGACGATGACCACGCGATGCTGATGGAAATGCAATTGGCAAGAGTCGACTCGATAAAGGGGTGCGATCGCGTGAGGGATGGCGTGGAAGCCTTCGCGTGGCTGGCGAGCCATGCCAAGTTGCCCGATCTGGTTCTGCTCGACCTGAATTTGCCACGCTTGGGAGGCGATCGTCTTTTAGAGATTATCCGAAACTCCGAAGCGACACGAGATTTGCCTGTTATCGTTATCACGTCGTCCCGCCAAGCGATGGACCCCCAACAGGTTGGCAAACTGGCTGTTGTGGATGTCCTCGTTAAACCCGTCTCTGCGGAGCAGATCGCGAAGGCGATAGCAATGATCCCGACCCCGCGAACGGAATCTGCCTGTGCCGAGTTGAAAAACGAGGAGCGGGCCGTTGACTGATGATACGCAGGAGTTGCCGAGTCAGTGGCGCGTGCTGTTGATCGAAGACGACGTCGACCACGCTTGGCTGATTAAGAAGGACATTCGCGAAGCGGGAATGGCCAGTACTATTTTGCACGCTTCGGACCTGCTGGCCGCCAAGCCTCTGTTCCGAACAGAGGCCTTCGACGTTGTCTTACTGGACCTCAACCTGCCGGGCAACACCATCGAAGAAACGCTTTCCACCGTGATGGCATGGGCAGCGGGAACGCCGGTCGTGGTGCTCACGTCGGTTGACGATATTCAACTCGGAGTGAAGGCGATCAGCGAAGGCGCGCAGGATTATTTGGTCAAGTTGGATATTACCTCCGCCATCCTCGCGAGAACTTTGCGTTACGCGATTGAACGCGCAGCGGCGCAACGACATTTGCACGAACTGACGTCCCGATTGCGGCGAGTCAATCTGGAACTGGATTCGTTTTCCTCGATTGTCGCGCACGATTTCCGCTCCCCCGTTGGCCGACTCAAATGGTATATCGACCTGCTCAAAGGAGATGAGGATTCTTCGCTTTCGCCGGAAGCTCAAAAGAGTTTGGATGTGATTGGCCAGCAGGCGGATCGAATGGAAAGAATGATCGCCGATCTCTGGGCGTATTCCAAGTTTGGCGGTCAAACTGAACCGACGGTGGATGTCGACATTGGCGAATTGGCGGCTGGCATCTTTGAGATGCTCGACCGACCCAACGAGTTTCAATTGCAAACAGCAGGCGAGATGCCGACGATCGCGACCCACCGCGCGGCGATTGAGTTGGTGATCCGGAATCTTGTGACCAACTCGATCGCCCACCGAGGAGACTCTCAGGGGGAAGTTGTGTTAAGCGCGAATCAGAATGGCGATTGGGTCGAAGTCACTGTTCGCGACAATGGACTGGGCCTTTCGCCCATGCTCGCCGAGCAGTTACAGACGGCTCGGCGCCACAGTCAGAATGGCGGCGCGAGAGGGTTGGGGCTTGGCTTGACCGTTGTGCAGCGACTGGTCGATCGGTATGGCGGTCGGATTTGCGTCGACCCGGACGCAAGCGGCGCGGTGATACGCTTCACTTGGCCGCGGTCGACGGATAGTCGCACCCACGGTTTGGACGATTGTTAGCCTACTACGAGTTCCGCGTAATTTCCGCCGCCCGAACCGGGCGCGATCAGAGCAAGGAGTCGCCGATGCGCGACGCAATTTGGATGTTCGCACTTTCCCTGGCGTTTCCATGCCACGTTGCCTGTGCCGACGGGCCGATCCTCGGCGAACAAGTGAACGCTTTCCAAGTCAGGCTCGGCCTTCGAATCTCTGCGGTCGCCGGACCGTGCCGCAACATTCGCTGTGGATTCCCGTTTCCACTCGACTGGCCGGAGCAAAAGATCACTATCGTTAAGAAGGAGTCGGTGGGGCCCATTCGAGGCATTTCGATTCGCGACGTAGGCGGGGGCGTGCGGCAGGCTCGATTCTTCGTTTCCAAGTTGGCGAAAGGCGACTCGGCCGAGATGGTCTATACGATTCGAGTTGAACGTCGATCGCTTGCGCCGCCAGAACACACCAAGGAACTCGTCGCCGCCGAGAGAATCGACGCCAAACTCCGCCCCTTCCTAGGACCGAGCCCCTATATCGAAACCGAGGATCCCGCCGTTGTTGCGGAGGCGAATAGACTCGACTTGACGCCGTTTGAGAATGATTGGGCCCGAGTGAACGCGATTCGCGAACACACTCATCGCAGGGTCGAATACACGGGTGTGAGGAAACTACAAGGCGCGGTTCTGGGCCTCTTGCAAGGAGGCGATTGTGAGGAGCGGACTTCTGTTTTTGTGGCTTTATGTCGGCTCAAAGGGATACCGGCTCGGAGTGTCTGGATGCCTGGGCACGCCTACGCCGAGTTCTACTTGCTTGACCGCCAGGGGAAAGGGCATTGGTATCCAAGCGAATCGGTGGGCGGTCAATTTGGACGCCAGAAAGACGACTATCTGATCTTGCAAAAGGGAGATCGTTTTCGCGATCCGCTCAAACGCGGTCTGCAGCGTTACCTGACCGAGACTGCAACCGGCGTCCTGGGCCGCGACGGAGCGCCTCCGGCAATACGGCCGATTCGCGAGCGGATCGACCGTTCTGGAAATCGCCAGCCGCTGAACTGAAATGCTGAACGAAACTCTGAACCGCGCAGCGGCGCCGTTGAATCGATGCCTACTTAGACGATATGTCGTAGCTCATGATCAGTTCTTGATCGCGCAAATAGAGGCGTCCATTGGCGACGGTCGGGTGGGTCCAAATTCGGCCCGACGGCTTTCGCAGTTCAGTCTGAGGCGAAAGGGTGAATCGTCCTTTCTCGCTCCAACCATCCGGGTTCGGGTCGAGCAGCACGACGTTGCCTCTGCGCTCGTCGAGCAGATAGAGCCTGCCGTCGGCGTAGGTCAAACTACCCTTGCCGAGTTTCCCTTTTTCGGCCCAGACCTTCTCGCCATCCTCCCATCGTTGACATGTCCAACCGGGACCGTCGGAGTAACCGTAGAGATGTTCGCCGAGACGCACGACTCCTCCGTGGTGATTCTTCATCACTCCGTTAACAAAGACTTCCGTTACTTCGTTCTTGGCGTCAATGGAAATCTGCTTACAGCCAGCGCCGTAACCGCTTGAGATGTAGACTCGGCCGTCGTGGTGAATGGGCGTGGGGATAACTGCTGTTCGGCCGGACCAATCGGTTTGCCAAAGTCTTTCGCCCGTCTTGGCGTCGATCCCGACAAGTTGTTTCATGACAAGCTGGATGTATTGGCGTTGCCCATGAATCTGAGCGATAGTAATCGATGCATATTGAGCTCCGTCGGTGAAGCCTTCGCTTTGCCAGACTGGGTCGCCAGTCATCTTGTTCATTGCGGCGACGGCGCCTTTCTTTCCGCCGGGAGTCCAGACGACATGATCGCCGTCGATCAGAACGCTTTCGCAGTAGCCCCAGTTCGGCTTCTTTCCTCCGAGCGAGTTTGCGGTGGACTGCCAGCGAATATTGCCGTCATCGGTGTTCGCACAGACAAGCACGCCTTGGCCGCTGAGTGCGTAAACGCGGTCGCCGTCGACCGTTGGCGTGCAGCGTGGACCGTCGCCCCAACGATTGGTGAGCAGCTGACCGACTTGCGAAGACCATTTCTCCTTCCCGCTTGCGACGTCCAGGGCGATCAGGAACTCGGCGTCATCGCGAGCCCCCATCGTATAGATGGTGTCGCCGACCACGGCCATCCCCGAATATCCCAAGCCGCCGGCGCGAGACACCCAGACTTGTTTTGGCCCGTCTTCCGGCCATGCCCCCAAGAGACCTGTCTCAGCCGAAATGTTGGTTCGCTCCGGGCCTTGCCATTGGGGCCAGTCTTCCCCCCAAACCGTGGAGATGTTCAGTAGCATCAGGGGCAACAAGAATGCGGTGCGGCAGAATTTCATCCGTTGGTTCTCTGGTTGAGGCGGCCTGGCGACAGCCAGGCGGGTCGGGTCTGGGAGGGCGCCGTAGCCCCAGGAGATCAAATGGGCGAGGATCGGGCGATTTCGGTGAGGCTCTCATTGTGTGCTGAACGGCTCGCTTTTTCTAGTCGGCGTGACCAATTTCCGCCGACCCTGCCCGAGTCTCGCTTCGTTTCCGCCCTCGCGGCAACATCGGCGCGAGGCGGACGGTATAACGGGGCCGTGTGAGGGGAACGCGAGTCGTGGCCGATTTCTTTCTCCCGCAAAGATCTGCTTGTTCCAGAGTCGTGCCGATTTTGACTATCCGCCGGTCCGTGGCCATAGGTGAACCGATGCTGCAACAGCCATTGAGACTTCGTTACCGGACCCGACTAGGCATGCCGCTAAGCTTGGTCCTATCGACGGTTTTCGCAGCCAGTGCCTTCGCGCAAGATCGGCGGCAAGTTGGTGATTCCAAGCCGGCCGCGGCGCCGCAGCGGATGCATTTGTACTTGCTTGTCGGGCAATCAAATATGGCCGGACGTGGCCGAGTGGGCCCCGAAGACAAGCGGCCTATTTCAGGCGTCTTCATGTTGACGAAGGATCTCAAATGGAAGCCCGCCGTTGCCCCTCTTCATTTTGATAAGCCAGCGGTCGTGGGCGTCGGTGTCGGGCGATCGTTCGCCAAAGCGATGCGCGAACGAGACGCCGACGCGGTGATTGGGCTCATTCCGGCAGCCGTCGGGGGTTCGCCCATCGATTCTTGGCAGCCGGGCGGCTATCACCGCCAAACCAAAAGCCACCCTTTCGACGATGCGCTCAAGCGAGCCAAGCACGCGTTGAAGTCGGGTGAGCTTAAGGGGATTCTGTGGCATCAGGGTGAATCCGATTCCAAACCCGGTCTGGCCGAATCGTATTCAGGAAAACTGCATGAGTTGATCGGCCGTCTGCGAACCAGCTTAGGCGCCACGAACGCGCCGTTCATCGTCGGCCAAATGGGCAAGTTCGCTGAGCGACCTTGGAACGAATCGAAGAGACTGGTCGACAACGCACACCGCGCGCTTCCTGACACGGTCGCCCGCACAGCATTTGTGTCGTCCAACGGGCTCGGCCACAAGGGCGATCAAGTTCATTTCAACGCAAAGTCTTACCGCGAACTTGGTCGCCGGTTTGCCAAAGCGATGATGAGTCTTGCGCCGTGAGATGACTTGACATGCGACGCTCGAATTATTCCGGCGAGCGCGCCGCATAGCGGTTGCACAAACAGAGCAAATTGTCGAAGCTTGCAGAGGATTCTGAAACCTAGCTGCAAGAGGCGAACTGATGCAAGCGATTGACCTTTCGGAAAATGGGATTCACGTGGGCAGCGTGCTGCGAAATCTGTCTCCGTCCAAGTTGTATGAAGAGGCGATTCGTTGGGAAGAGGGGACTACCATTTCCGGTACTGGCGCCCTGATCTCGTACTCCGGCGAAAAGACGGGCCGTTCGCCCAAGGACAAGCGAGTCGTTCGCGAGCCCGGCTCTGAGGACAATGTGTGGTGGGGATCGGTCAATATGCCGCTGAGCCCCGAGGCGTTCAGTGTTAATCGGGAACGTGCGATCGATTACCTGAACACGCGCGATCGGCTCTATGTGGTCGATGGCTACGCTGGCTGGGACGCGAAGCATCAGATCAAAGTCCGCGTCGTGTGTTGCCGACCGTACCACGCCCTGTTCATGCACAACATGTTGATTCGCCCGACTCGTGAGCAATTGGAGACGTTTGGCGAACCGGATTGTGTGATCTTCAACGCCGGTGGTTTTCCCGCTAGCAGCATGACCGCAGGGTTGACGTCCAAGACGAGCGTCAACTTGAGTCTGGACGGTCGTCAAGTCGTTATTCTCGGTACCGAATACGCCGGAGAAATGAAGAAGGCCGTCTTTAGCCTGATGAACTACCTGATGCCAGAAGTGGGCGTGCTCTCGATGCATTGCTCAGCGACCACCGCCCGTGACGGCGATCATTCCGCTGTGCTGTTCGGCCTCTCGGGCACCGGCAAGACGACTCTGTCCGCCGACCCGCATCGACTGCTCATCGGCGACGATGAGCATTGCTGGACCGACGACGGCATATTCAATATTGAGGGCGGTTGTTACGCCAAAGCGATTGGCTTGACCCGTGAAGCAGAACCCGAAATCTTTGACGCCATTCGGTTCGGGGCCGTATTGGAAAATGTGATCTACGACGAACACAGCCAACAAGTCGATTTCAACGACACTAGCATTACGGAGAACACACGTGCTTCCTATCCACTGGAGGCCATCGAAAACGTTCAGATTCCCTGCCTTTGCAGCCATCCCAACGACGTTATTTTCCTGACGTGTGATGCGTTTGGCGTGTTGCCGCCGGTTAGCAAACTGAACACTTCCGAGGCTATGTACCATTTCATCAGCGGCTACACGGCCAAGGTCGCTGGGACCGAAGTGGGAGTGACCGAACCGCAAGCAACATTTTCGGCCTGCTTCGGCGGACCGTTTCTCGTCTGGCATCCGGGCAAGTACGCCAATCTCTTGGCCGAGCGGATCACGGCGAACGGCGCTAATGTCTGGCTAGTTAACACGGGCTGGAGCGGCGGGCCCTATGGCGTCGGTTCGCGAATCAAGTTGAAATACACACGCGCGATGATCAGCGCGATCTACTCTGGTGAACTCGCCGACGCCCCGAGTCAAGCCGAGCCGACATTTCGTTTTCAGGTGATCACGGAATGTCCTGGCGTTCCCAACGAATTGCTGCTGCCGGTCGATACCTGGGCCGACAAAGACGCCTTCCTGGCAACTTCGAGAAAGCTCGCCCAGCTGTTCGTGGACAACTTTCGGGTGTTTGAGGCCGGGGTCAGTCCCGATGTTTTGCAGGCCGGCCCAATCGTCGAATGACGGTTCGGGTAGGATGGGTTGCCGATTAGTCCGCCTTTCTCTCAAGTGTGATCTCGATCCTGATCTTCTCTTGCGCGTCGCGTGACGGAGCGGATTATGATTGAGATGAGAAGAGTCGGGCGTCCTTTCTTAACCGCAACCCCCCTTATCCTGTTCGCGTACCATGACGAATCAACAAGTCGCAGCGGTCAGTGGAATCGCCAAGAGCATTATTGCGAATGTCGAACTAGCCATTGTCGGCAAGCGTCAACAGCTGATACTCGCTCTTGTTTCCTGGCTTTGCGAAGGCCATTTTCTTCTGGAGGACGTTCCGGGAGTCGCCAAAACCATGCTCGCCCGCGCCCTGGCGCGAAGCGTTGGTTGCGAGTTCAAGCGAGTTCAGTGCACTCCGGACCTGTTGCCCTCTGACGTGACCGGGGCGTCGATCTTCAACCAGAAGACAGGTGAATTCGAGTTTCGCCCCGGTCCCATCTTCGCCCAAATCGTGTTGGCCGACGAAGTCAACCGGACGACCCCGCGGACCCAAGCAGCGTTGCTCGAGGCGATGGGCGAAAGCAGCGTCACCGTTGACGGCGTGACCCACCAACTCGCTCCACCCTTCTTGGTCATTGCCACTCAGAACCCGGTCGACCACGAAGGCACCTTCCCATTGCCCGAAGCTCAGCTCGATCGATTCCTGATGCAGTTCAGCCTGGGATATCCGAGCATGGAGGAAGAACTCACGATGCTCGAGATGCTGCAGTACGAACACCCGCTCAATCAGCTCAAGCCGGTTGTTACAGCGGACGACTTGGTCGCCTGCCAGAAGATCGTTCGCGCGGTGCACGTCGACATCAAAGTTCGCCAGTATCTGATGCAGATCGTGCACGACACGCGAGAGAATGAAGAACTCAGCTTGGGCGGAAGCCCACGAGCTTCGATTGCTCTTTTTCGTACGGCCCAAGCGATGGCCGCCTTGCGAGGCAGGCCTTATGCACTGCCGGATGATGTGAAACGAGTCGCCGCACCGGTGCTGACCCACCGGCTGATTCTCAAACCGGAGAGCCGTCTTCGCAAAGTCTCAGCCGCCAGCGTTGTCGAAGAAGTGATCGCGGAGATCGCCGTGCCCGCAATCGATCCGCCGGCAAACGCCTAGCTGGTCGAACTGGGAACTTGAGTTTTCATCGGCAGTTTCTTGGCGCCGTAAAGCAAAGGAGGTCGCGATGAACTGGATAGTCGGCGCGGTCCTATTGCTGATCGTGGCCATGCTGTTCGACATGGATTTGCTCGTCTACTCGATGTACGTCTTGCTGGCTGTGATTCTCTCAAGCCGTTTCCTCGCCAAGACGTGGGCCGAAAGCCTCTCCGCAGAACGCACCTGCAATCGGCTGACCGCCAACATTGGAGATAAGGTTGCCGTCTCATTGAGCGTCAGGAACAACGGCTCGATCCCCGTTGCCTGGGTCTTGCTAGAAGACTTGTTGCCTCGTCGAGCCATCATTCACGATCCACCGAGCTTGGCCATTGAAGGGCGTCGCGTGGCCCTCTCCATGTTGAAACCGAATTGCGAGCAGTCGATCCTCTATCAACTCAACTGCAATCGTCGGGGCTACTATCAACTCGGGCCGCTCGTCATTGAGACCGGCGACCTGTTTGGACTGCACCGCCGATATCGCGTCGCCAGCAAACCTCACTTTCTGCTCGTCTATCCCGAGGTGATTCCGCTTGAGGGCTATGATGTCTCTTCCCGGCGGCCGATTGGCGAAGTCAAAATGACCTACCGGCTGTTTGAAGACCCCACTCGAATCGCCGGTGTTCGCGCGTACCAGCCGGGCGACCCAATGAATCGAGTGAACTGGAAGGCGACGGCGCGCACAGGCGAACTGCACAGCAAAGTCTACGACCCGTCCTCCGTTGCCGGCGCTACCATTCTGCTCGACTTTCACACTCTGTCCCATCCTCAGAAGGACGAACCGTACCGTAGCGAATTGGCAATTACCGCCGCAGCTTCCTTGGCCAACGCAGTCTACGAAATGGGACAGCAAGTCGGGCTGGTCACCAATGGAAGAGACGCGGTGGATCGGATTCGACAGGAGGGCTGGGAGCACGACATTCGCACGCGGGACGAAGCCCGAAAAGCTGCCTCAATGCGGGAAACCGACGACCGACTCGAACCGCTAGAAGTGCCTACAGCGCGAGGCGCCGATCAATTCATGCGCATCCTTGAAGCGCTCGGGAGGTTGGAATTGACCGACGGGCTCAGCCTGCCCGAACTGATTGCTGAGACCTCAAGCCGCCTGCCCCGTGACGCCACTGTCATCGCACTCTTGGCCACTGTCGATGAGACAAACGCGATTGCCTTAGGCAATCTCAAACGAAGCGGATTCGCCGTGGCCGCCATCGTCAACATGCATGATGAATTCGAATTCGCTCGAATGGCCGGGCTCCTTATGGCCCAGGGAATTGAGGTATTTCAGCTCATAAACGAATCTCAAATCTCCAACATGTGCCGACACATTCTTTTCAGAGCCTGATCAAAGTCGGCGACTTGCTATACTGAATCGTGGACCTGCAGGTCTCGACTTCGCTTCTTTCCCAAGATAGGGCGTGACATAAGGTCGATGACTAAACTTCGCGAAACGATGACGGACTGGGTTGTGGTGGCGCTGAGTCCCACTTTGGTGGCCATCCTGATCGGGAGTTTCGTCTTCTATCTGTCCGAAGTCTTCTATTCGGGCGGATTTGCCAATCGAGTCAATTTCATTCTGGCGATGTTCATAATGGCGACCGTCTGTATTGGCCGCCTCTCGATCGAAGAAGGCAGTGAATACGCGACCATGTATGGCGTGCCGCTTGGTTTGGTGGCGGCCTTCGCCATGGCTAAATTCGTTTCACCCGCCCTAGCTGGCATTCTTCTGTTGGCCGTAATCTGGTATTGCGCGCACAAGCTGACCTGGGATTGTACAGTTATCGACAATTCCAAAGGGAACAGCGGGGAGGGGCTGTTGCACACAGCTGGCCTTGACCGCGGCGCCACTGACGTCCCAAGTGATGGGCAAGAGGCTACCTCCGCCGAGCAAGCTCAACTCGACCTTTCAGCCACATCGGGCCGATTGCCACCACCCGGCTCAACAACCGAGAGCGACACAACTGCCGATTCGTTTTGGCGCAAGT
>CAZWOU010000043.1:30167-40292 GCA_964635375.1 uncultured Pirellulaceae bacterium
TCGTTTTGGCGCAAGTGGGGCGAACAGCGAAGGCGACACCAGACACAAGGCATCTGGGTTGTCTACTTCTCCGTGTTCGCGTTGCCTGTGTTTGGCATCGGCCAATGGTTTGTCGGCTCCGACGCCGCCAGTCGGACCTACTGTTTCCGTCTGTTGGCCTGCTTCGTCGCCTGTGCGCTGTGTCTGTTGATGACGACCAGTTTCCTCCGCATTCGACGTTATCTTCGCCAGCGCAAGCTCGAAATGCCTCTACAAATGACCGGGGCATGGATTGGCTCGGGCCTCATCCTGATCGTTGCCGTAATCGTGCTCTGCGCCGTGCTGCCTCGACGGAATCCGGTCGTTTCCATCAGCGAAGATCTGCCCTTCACGCTTACCTCGCCAGAAGGCCTCGAAGCGTCGCAGTATGCGCAGATGCAAAGCGATGCCGTGCAGGATCAAGCCAACCAAGCGCCCGCCGGACGCTCGTCAACACCCGCCGAAAGTAGTCGCTATGGGGGCGACAGCAAAGCAAGAGAAGGGGCGAACGGCGAAGGCGGAAAGCAAGGAGGAGGAGGAGAGAAGTCGCAGGGCGGACAGAAAGGGCAGGGCGGAGAGAAGGGACAAGGGCAGAAAGGACAAGGAGGTCAGAAAGGGCAGGGGCAGAAAGAACAGGGCGGTCAGGAAGGGCAGGGCGGGCAGAAAGGACAAGGTCAGAAGGGACAAGGTCAGAAGGGACAAGGAGAGAAGGGACAAGGAGAGAAGGGACAAGGAGAGAAGGGGCAGCAGGGCGGAGAGAAGGGACAAGGAGAGAAGGGGCAGCAGGGCGGAGAGAAGGGACAAGGCGGAGAGAAGGGACAGCAGGGCGGAGAGAAGGGACAAGGCGAAGAGAAGGGACAGCAGGGCGAAGAGAACGGGCAGTCGAACGAAGGCAACCAGGGCCAGGGTGAACGAAAAGCAAACCAGGGGGCGCCGCAATTCGACGGCAACCAATCGAAGGCCAGCCGACCACCGGCGAGCCGCTCTGAAAGCGATCCACAGACGAGCCGTAGCGATTCACGTTCGTCGTCGTCGCTTCTTAGCAAGGCACTCAGTGGTGGGAGTTTTCTGCTGAAGCTTGTCTACTACGGCGTTTTCGCAGCCGTCGTCGGCTTTATCGTCTGGCGGTATTGGCGGCAGATTCGGGAAGCTGTGTTACAATTCATCGACTCGGTTCGGCAATTTTGGGAGCGATTGTTCGGCGGCCGCCGCGAGCAAGCGGCTGTGGCCGCCGAGGAGGGCGCCACGGCCGATATGTCGACGCCGCTTCCTGCGTTTTCGGACTATGCCAATCCGTTTGCTCCTGGCGCTGATCGACGCAGCGCCAACCAACTTGTGCGACATTCTTTCCAGGCTTTTGAAGCGTGGGCCCGAGAACGGGGCGTCGAGCGACAGGCTGAGCAGACTCCGATCGAATTCGCCGCCTCTGTCGTCCGAGAGCAACACGCCGTCGACGATGAAGCTCGCAGCCTGGCCGAACTCTACTGCCTTCTCTCCTATGCTCCGCAGTCACTGGGTGACGAAGTTGTCGGACCGATGAGAAGTCTCTGGCGGAAAATGGCCACCCTCGCTCCGCCACCAGCGCCCAGCCCCGGCTAGCGCCTTCTCGTGTTTTTTGTGGCTGTTGTTCGAAACGAAAGATGGCCACGAGAAGCCCGAAAAGGAAATGGGCGTTAATCGAGCGGGCAGACGCCGGATGAGACGGCGAGACGGATAGAAGGGAAAGGGAAGTACGGCCACGAGAAGCACGAAAAAAAGCAAATGGACGCCAAATGAGCGGGCAGAGGCTGCGCAAGAGAACACGCGAGGCGGTGCGTTGAAAACGCCAACTCCGGGCGCAGCATATGGAGTTTGTGCGTCGGATTCAAAATCAGGCTCACCGCCTTCGCGTGCAAGGGTAGTTCGACGCGAGGCGCGAGTTCTTGAGCCGCGTGGTCAAACTTTCCGGGGGTCCCACGACGGTCGGTCTCGCCCGAATATTCTCGACAACTTTGGGGCTTGCGCCGCCCCGCTCGCGTTTCCTCGCCAGGTTTGCCCCTGTTCGCCTCCGATTGCTAGCACGAGTTCATATTGATTTTAAATTCGCCCTACTGATAAACTGACTTGGCAAACCAAAGACGAACATTGGCGAAGGGTGCACGGATGGCGAAAACGTTAGGGATCGTAGAGTTCAACGCGGACGCATACGGCAAGCATAACGACAACTCGTTGTGCGCCTTGGCGAGTCGGCGATTCGCCGGCGTTTCGGTGTTAGAATGGGTTTCTCGACGGGTGAGTGAATCGGAGCTGATTGACAAGGTGGTTGTCGTCGCTCGAGAGGGTCCGAATTCGGAACTCGCCCGCCAATGTACGCCTCAGAACATCACCTTGTTCGTCTCGCCTGCGCCCGATCCTCTGGCTCGCGCTGCCTCGGCGATCGACAAGTTTGACGCGACCGCGATTGTCCGAGTCTGCGTGGACAATCCGTTTGTTGACCCTGTGCTCATCGATCGCTTGATCGTTGCGGCGAAGCAGGGATCACGACGAGACTTCGTCGGCTATTGCTCGGCAGACGAAGAGCCTTTGACGTGCGGGCACGGCATGCTGGCCGATTGGTGCTCCGCATCATCGATTCGTCGAGCCCACAAGATGGCGCCAGCCGAGAGTCGCAACGACCTCTCCGCTCTTATTCGCAGCAAACCGGACTTGTTTGGGCTGCACTGGATTCCAGCGCCCGCGAAGTTGGTTGAAGACGACATGCGCCTGCGAATCGATGTCGAGGAGGATTGGGACCACGCCCAAGTTATCTACGACGCGCTTGACGCCGAGTCGCTTGATTGGCAAGGCATTACCACGCTACTTGATCAACAGCCTGCCATTCGACAACGTATGGCCCATTTGAATCGAGCCAGCGCCTAGAGCTGCCGATCTAATAAGATGTGCTCTTTCCATTGCTAAGAAAGGATTCGAAGCATGGAACAAAACCGATCCCGTCGCACCTCGCCACTCAACGCCCGCGAGCCTCTTATTGCCCGCTGCGTCGTCATCGATGGGCCGGGTGTCCTGTTTGACAACACGATTTGGAATCGATGGCTGTTTCGGCTTCTCCAACACGTGGGCCTGCAGTCGGAATTTGAGGTCTTCTTCCGTCTTTGGGACGAGGAGTATCAAGCGGATGTTGCCAACGGGCACATCGAATATTGGCAAGCCTTGCGACGATTCTTGCGCGAATCGGGAATGAAGACCGCTTGTGTGGACGAGGTAATCGTCGCCGGGCAGTCTCGTCGTGATCAAATGGAATGCCCTGCTTGCCCGACAAACGGCGTCGCCGGCATCCTCAGGCAGTTGAAACTAATGGGCTATGGCTTGGCCGCCGTCGGCGACGGTTTCGACATTAGTACTCCGCTTTCAACGCGATTGGTGCGTTGGCGCTTGGCCCAATTCTTCGATCACATCGAATCAGCCGACCAATTGGCAGCGTCCTGGCCGACGCGGCTGAACGCGCGCGGAGATTCACCGGAGTCGAGTGTTTTCCTCAGCCGCAACGCGAGACGACTGCGGGAGGCCCGAGATGCAGGTTGGCAGACGATCGCCTTGGGCGTCTGGGATCTGCAGGCCAATCTCGTGATTCACGAAATCGATGAACTGATCCCATGTTTGACCCTCGGCCAAGTCCGCTTGGCAAGCTAGACGATCCATTTCGCACGGAATCGCCCTTGCTCCTCTGGCGAAATCAAGGTCGCGAAAGAAACTGACATGCGGCATTGAGTCACGGCTTGAGTTACGGCGACTCGCTTCTCTCGCCTTGGGCTTGGTCTAGCTTGGGATCATCGTCTTGGTCGGGATCATCGTCTAGCTCGGGATCGACCACACGTTCATCGACGCCTTCAAGCGACTCATCGTAGGGCATGCTGTAAGAAATCGAACGCAGTTCAGCGTCCTCGACTGAATCTTCCCCTGGCGTTCCCAGCGGTCCGTCGTCCGGTTCAACATCCGAGTCGTCCAAGCGGTATCCAGCCTGCGTATAGAGGGAACCTACTCGCCCATGGGTCTCGACGTCGCGTTCCCAACGGCCGCCGAAGGCCGAATAGTGGTCGTCGTAGGGGCTTGCGCAGATTGCGCAGCCGCTCAACGCCAGACAACTTGTTGCGAGGCCAATAACTAGAATTCTCATGTTGTGCACCAAGTCCAGGGAACAAGCTAAGGTCCAGGGAACAAGCAGGTCTCTTCCCTCGACTCATCGACATTTCAAATGGGGAGCTTTAGGCGAGGTTTGCGGAATCTTCCGATTCTTCCGAATAACCTGACAGCGCAAGAAAGAGCCCGCGTCGGCCTGCCCGACACGGGCTCTCGTTTCTATCAGCTGACCGCTTCGCAAGGGAACGCGGCCGCTGGTGCTTTACACGGCTACCAAGGAATCGACTTCCTTGGCGAGTCGCTTTCGAGCGACGTGCAATCGCCGCTTGATGGTGCCAAGCGGGGCGTCAAACGCGTCGCTCATCTCGATCAGAGACTGTCCTTCAACGTAGAAGGCGATCAGCGTCTTGCGGTCCAAGTCCCGCAACCGCTGCAGTCCTTCGTGCAGTTGCGTTTCTCGCTCCGACTCAATCGCGTAGGCGAGCGGAGTCTGCTCCTCAACGCAGCTCGCTTCCAGCAACATCGGCTCGGTCGGCAGGTCCGGACCACGCCGCACGGCGCGATTGATCGCCATCCGGTGGGTGATCGAACGCAACCATCCGCCGAACGCCTCGGCTTGCCGCAATTGCGAGATCTTCTGCAACGCTTGGATGAAGACGTCTTGCGTCAACTCCTGCGCCTCCGCGTAGTTGTTTAGACGTCGAAATGCAATGGCGAACACGTGTCGCTCGAATCGCTCGAACAACTCGCCGAATGCGTCTCGGTCACCTGCTTGCGCATCTCGAACCAGCTGCGCAACGAGGATTCGGTCGTTGATGTTTTGAATTGCCATTGGTCTTTGCTCTCTCGATGAAGCCGTACGGATGTGCGACAGTAACCAAACCATTGCCAATCGGTTGCTTCGTTGGTGACGCTAACTGACAAAACAGCAGCATCGACCGCCAAATGACGCTCAAAACTTTCGCATTTTGGATCGACTCAGTGCCAAGTGGCCCAGTGCCAAGTGGCCCAGCGGCCAGTCGATCGGTCCTAGGTTGCCCTAGGAGGCTTTATGCAAAAGCCCGCGACGATATTCGCCGCGTTGAGCGCCAGCTCCCAGGCAATCCTGCGGTGGGGCCCGCATAGCGCGGTTCCAGCGCTTGGATCGCGTCTGACCTGAGTGGGCGGAATAAACCGCCACACTGCATCGGCAGACCTGAGCCGGCTTGGTGGAGGCGGGAACTTAGACGGAGCGTATGCGCAGCCATCTCATTCACGCCAGCGGCGACGGCGGCATCAATGCATTTGGCATTGAGGACGAAATCTACTGCAGCTTGATTGAAATTACGCATTACATTGCTCCCTGTGCTATTCCCGCACAATTCGAGAGATACGTGAAAAAATCGGTCGAACAACCCAACTTTGTGCTGGCTAGTCCATGACCTAATCATACCACCATAGAGGGGAGTCGCAAAGCGATGTTCCGGGCTATGAACCGAGTTCAACCAAAGCGAACCTTCAGATGGGGTATCGACTACTAAGACGAATGATCGTTTAAAAGGTTCACTCTATTCCCGGAAAATGGAAAACTTCTTCATCAACGCCGCGGATTTCTGCATCGAGTCGGGCGAACACGAGCTTCCCGCTTCTGTGCTCTGGGGCCCCTGCAGAGCGCACTGCAGGAGAAAATGAGGTCTCCCGCGACCCGAACGGGCTGGCGCCGGGCGATGTCTAGAAATGCGGGGCGATGTCTAGAAATGCATGCGCGGTCGTGCCAGCGTTTGCCAAACCCGGGCTAGGGCATAAAGACGGCGTCGACATTTCCTCGCAGCACCTGGGTGCCCAGTTCGATCGCTTGTGATTCCGACCAACCGCGGTCGACTACGAAGCGATCAGCCAAGATCTTCGCCAGCACGCGTTTGTACATCGCGAATTTCGGCAGGGCGAACTCTAACTTGTACATGTCGCTGTAGTAGCCGATCTGTTTGTTGCGCGGCACCGCTTCCAAGCGAGCTGATGCGTCATGCTCAATAAACGTCGGCGTGTTCGAGTACCACCAGTGTCCGTGGGTCACCACGTTGGGGAAAATCCAAGCGTAGCTCGTCAGCTCTTGATTCGTCACGCTCGCCAACACCGAAACCGGAAACGTGACGTTGGGGAAGGCGTTGAAGAGCTCTCGGTACTGAATCAGCGAGACCCGGCTGTCATAGAGGTCTTGCCCCTGAAACACGCCCTCGGCGTAGACGCCCCGATTGACCCCGATCATCAGGTCAAACGGCATTCCGTGTTCAGCGCAGTTTTCGGCCAGGGTCCAGAACACATAATTCGAGATCGCTCGGCGGTTGGCGTCAGTCGCTTGGGGCCCTCCTTTGAGCAAGCTCCGCAACGCGGTGTCGGCGCGGGCCTCGGTTACGGAAATCGGAGAAAAATCGGGCGGCAGCGAAATCGCGCAAGCTCTCGCTCCCTTCGAACAAAAATGTTCGAACAGTTTGCCAATCGCATCGCGAAGTGAGCCGACGTTTTCGAGCGACACATCCGTGCATTCTTCCAGGCGGCTGCGAACTTCCGGCCGGCCGAGATGAAACACCAGGTCGTCGGTGCGCAAACAGGGAATGTAGACCTGAGTGTCAAAACCCTCGAGCGGATCATCGAAGTCGTTGGTCAGGAAGACTGCTTCCAGCTTGCTTTTCTCAAGCACATCGCTGGCCCAGTCGTCGGACGCCATCTGCTCGCTGGCGTCATCATACAGCGCCTCCCAATTGTCGGATGTGACCTGGTCGCCTTGAAAGCCGAGTAGCTGCTGGGCCATCTCGACAAACCAACTGGACTGTATTGTATTGTCGATTGGGCCCATGTTCTCGATCAGTCGGCCGACTTTTTCCTTCGGATCGAGTTCAGGGTCCTCGATCTGATCCTTGGGCATGCCGGCCGAATGGGCTAATTCGGTGTAGTAATGGTAGCCAAGAATGTCCGCCAGTGTTTCCGACCCAGGGTTCAGCGCGTTGATATGGGTGTGCGGATCAATCAAGACCAATTCGTTGAGTTCGGCGAAGATCCGCCCACGGAGTTCGATAGACATCAATTACCTCGTTGCTTTGAAACACGCTGCTCCGGTTCTGCCATTCGCATTCGTTCTGTATCCATCGGTCGGATGCGGCGGAGTCGGTTGGAACCCAATGGCCGGACACGAGTTTTACCACATCCGCAAAGCCCACGGCAGAGCGCGGCTTGTTTGACGCTCTGAACCGGCCGTGGTCAAATAATAGCCCCATAAACCCTCTCGCAACCGTCGAGCCACCACTCGATCACGCGGCTACATCCGCGAACCGGAGACTGCATGAAGCCCGCCTTTCCAGCCAGTGGAGTTAGGATGAATTTGCGACTCCAATATCTTCGGCCCCAAGAACATGCACGAGCGATTCGCCCCTTGGCGCTGGGCCTTCGACGGGGCTTTGCAGCTCTACGCCAGATGGCGGCGACCGTCTTGACTGCCTCGCTGCTTCTCGCACCGGTGCTCTGCGCGCAAGATTCCCAACCTCAGACGGGACCTCCAGCGACCGGGGCCAAGATCGATTTCGCTAAGGATGTCAGGCCGATCTTTCGGGCGACCTGTTACTCTTGCCACGGAGTGGACGAACAGGAGGGCGGTCTGAGGTTGGACGTGCGAGACAAGGCGCTCGCGGGCGGCGACTCGGGAAAGATGATCCAGCCTGGAAACGCTGCGAAGAGCCCCTTGTTGGCCCACGTGGTTGGGACAGATCCCAAGTTGGGCCGCATGCCTCCAGAGGATGAGGGCAAGGCGCTAAGTAAGTCGCAAATTCAGATTCTGCGAGCATGGATCGAGCAAGGCGCTGATTGGCCTGCGGACGCGGACGCGGTTAAGGCGGCCGATCACTGGGCTTTTCAGCCGATTGCAAACCCCAACCTGCCAAAGGTGGAAGGGCAAGCTTGGGTCCGTAATCCCATCGACGCGTTCGTGCTGGCAAAGCTGGAGAAAGAGGGCGTCCAGCCGGCGCCCGTGGCGTCGCGGGAGATGCTCATCCGCCGACTCTATCTCGACTTGATCGGGCTGCCTCCGGCGGTGGAAACCGTCAACGCGTTTTTGGCGGACGACAAGTCCACAGACTACGCGGAATTGGTCGACGAGATTCTCAAGTCGAAGCACTACGGCGAACGCTGGGGCCGTCACTGGCTAGACTTGGCTCGTTACGCCGACAGCGACGGCTACGAGAAAGACAGAGCTCGGCCGCACGCATGGCGATACCGCGAATGGGTCATCAACGCCTTGAACGATGACATGCCATTCGACCAGTTCACAATTCGCCAGATTGCCGGCGACATGTTGCCTCAAGCCAGCGTCGAAGACCGCGTCGCCACTGGGTTTCACCGCAACACCTTGCATAATACCGAAGGCGGCACGGACAAGGAGGAGGATCGAGTCAAGAAGACCGTCGATCGAACGAACACGATCGGTACGATTTGGTTGGGTCTGTCCGTGGACTGCGCGGAATGCCACTCGCACAAGTACGATCCGATCACCATGCGCGAATACTACTCCATGTTCGCTTTCTTCAACAGCATCGACGAGACGGACATCGCGGCGCCTTTGGCGGCTGAGCAAGAGCGTTACGCTGCAGCCAAAGCGGCCCACGATAAGAGTCGCGGCGAGTTGGCCTCCGCTATCCAAAAATATCGACAGGAAACGGTCGTCCCGGCAGCCGCGAAGTGGGCCGCCTCGGCCGACCTACCAGGCGTCGTCTGGACGGACTGGAAGCCGGACAGCGCCGTCTCCAAACACGGCGCTACGCTCAAAGGGCTCAAGGATGGATCCTACCTCGCTTCGGGCAAGAATCTCCTCTCCGACATCTATACACTTCGCGGTGCGCCAACCGTTCGCAAACTGACCGCGGTTCGTTTAGAGCTCTTGCCTGACAAGAGTCTGGTCAAGAGCGGCCCAGGGCGAGCCGACAACGGCAACTTCGTGCTCACCTCTTTCTCAGCCAAGATCATTCGCAAAGGCGCTGAGCCGCTGCGCGTCGATTTTGTCTCGGCCGAAGCGAGCTTCGCCCAAGAAAAGTGGGCCGCCAAACTGGCGATCAACGATAGCCCGCTCGACGGTTGGGCCGTCAGCCCTCAATTCGGCAAACGGCATGCGGCCATGTTCCTCGCCAAAACGCCAACTGAAATCGCTGACGGCGAATCGCTCGAGATCGTGCTCGATCAAACCTACGACCGTTCAACTCCCCACAATATTGGACGGTTCCGCGTTTCGCTAACCAACGCTGCAACGCCCAAGCTTGAGGGCGATGACGCCAAACTTGTCGCCGCGCTCGCCGTCGAAGGCGCGAAACGCTCAGCTCAACAACGGCGGGTGATCGAAGACCATTACGGAAGAATGGACAAGGGGCTGATCGAGCTAGAAAAGAAGCTTGTCGAGCACGACAAGAAGGCGCCAGCTGCGCCGAAGACCAAGGCTCAAACCACACAACAACGCAAAGACCCGCGGGTGACTCGAATCCACCTGCGCGGCGACTTCCTCAATCCGGGCGATGTGGTTACCACGCGAACGCCGAGTATCCTGCCGCCTCTGGAATCTCGTGGCGAGACGCCCGACCGACTCGATTTCGCCCGCTGGCTGGTCGGCAAAGAACAACCGCTCACCGCTCGCGTTACGGTCAACCGAATTTGGCAGCGCTACTTCGGCGTCGGGCTCGTGTCTAGCAGCGACGATTTCGGAACTCAGGGCGACCCTCCCAGCCACCCGAAATTGTTGGACTGGTTGGCGGCCGATCTTGTGGCCCATGGTTGGAGCCTAAAGCACCTTCACCGGACGATTGTCAACTCGGCGACCTACCGCCAGTCGTCCGCCCACCGAGCTGAGTTGACCGACCGCGATCCGAACAACCGCTGGCTGGCTCGGCAAAATCGCCGCCGCGTGGAAGCCGAGGTCATTCGGGACCTGGCCCTCTCCGTTAGCGGCCTGTTGAACACGCGGCTGGGCGGTCCCAGCGT
>CAZWOU010000044.1:0-7859 GCA_964635375.1 uncultured Pirellulaceae bacterium
GACATCCTATTTCATCTCCCGCATTAACGGACCATGGGGCCCAGTGGTCGTCCTGTCGATCATTCTGAATTGGATCGTCCCCTTCTTCTGTCTACTCCCTCGCCCGGCCAAGCGAAGCGGAACCGTAATGATGCGAGTCGCGATCGTCGTGCTGATCGGCCGCTGGGTCGATCTCGTCGTGATGGTTTTCCCATCGACGCTCGTCGAGAACGGCAGCGCAGCCCATCCTGTCGTCGGTCCGCTCGAAATCTCCTCCGTTCTGCTCTTCGGCGGGCTTTCCGCATGGCTCGCGCTTCGTTATTCAGCGCAATTGAGGCCCGTGCCTACGGGCGATCCCTACCTCCAGGAGAGCCTCGACTACCACGCCGGGTAATGATACGGTCGCGGCAGTTGGCATCCTTGCTTCAGCGAGCGCGTTGGGCTCGCCCCCACCATTACAACTGGCCCGCTAATCTTTAGGATCGTCGGGTGGAGAGGTTGTTCGATCCGCCAATCGGCGTTGGACGAGGTCGAGATGTAGACGGAGGTTGTAGAACTCCTCCATGTACGAAAGCGGCACCTTCACGTCGATCAGTTCGTTCTCCATCGTGTTGAGCTTCTTTTTGCAGTCGTCGAGCACGACGGGGTCACCATTGCGAATGAACTGGTCGAGTTGCCGCAAGATCGCGTACCACCGATAGATTCTCGAGCGGATTCGCCAGCGATAGACCGGCGGCGCGACCTTGGCCAACGGAATCAACAGGATCAGCAGCGGGACGAGCATGATCTTTGCGCGGTCGATCAGTGAGGCAATCCAAAAGCTCAGGTGCCTTTGAAAGAATGATGGTCCGTGTTTCAAGTAGTCGCGGGCCACAGCGTTCGCCGGAAACTCGGCCCCATTGAGCGATGGATGGCGTCCTCGACCAACCAACAACCCGCGAGGCTGGTGTAAAGTGGCCGCCGAAAGAAAAAGCGGGATCAATGCATCGTGAAGTTCACTCGTCGCGATCAGGTTTGCATGCGGCGCAATCAACTGCACCGATTGACTTGGGAGATTTGCATCGAAATCGATCACGCCCGGCTCAAGGGTGACGCTTTCCAAGAACTGAAAACGTCTCGAATAGGCGAGGCTTCGCTTCATGCTCAGCAATTCGAATCGATCATCCAGAAGCAACTGCCGAACGAGAGGCGAAGTGGCCGATTCGACAAGGAAGACGGCCTCAACCTGATTCGCCTTGAGCTGATTGACCGCTTCCTGCCCTCCACAAGGCACGAAGCTTGTTTCTGCATTCGGCTTCACGCCGTTGACTTTCAGCAACAACTCCGTCAACAGCTGAGTACCACTGCCAGCCGCGCCAACGGCGATGCGCTTGCCTGCGAGATCCGAGAGTTGAGTGAGTCCCCCTATTTCGCGGTGGAAGACCCAGACGGGCTCCAGGTACAACGAAGCGATCGTTTCCAGGCCTGAGGTGTCGCGAGTGGCCGGCGCCGCGCCGCCTTGGGCGATGGCGACGCGCACGGTGTTATCGTTGAGCAGTAGGTCGTAATTCTCGACCGACCCGGCCGTTTCGCGAACGGTAAGTTTGACTCCGTTCTCGGCGAACGCCTCAGCGTAGAGTTTGGCGGTGGCGAAATATCCGCCGTCCCTCTTCCCCGCAGCGATCACGACCTCGCTCGGCGGCGGTGGCTCAACGAAATAAAGCGCCAACGAGAACCCGAGCAGCGTGGCTATCGCTCCCGGCCCAAAGACCTTTAGCAGGTCGCGACGACGTTCGCGAATCTCATCGAACAGCCCGGGCTGACGCGAAGGGCGTTCTTTCTCGGCCGGCTTCTTCTTTGAATCCGTCATGGGCGCGCTCCCGCGTTCCTACTGGGTAGCCACCGAAGATTGCCTCGCTGACCGAAAGCCCTATCCGCCTGCGACCGGTAGCCAGACGCAAAAAAACCTACAGCACATTCATCCCTTCCGGCAACAGCCTTTTCCCCATTTGGCGAGGCAGCTCAGCCATTATCGGGCTCACGAGTCGGCGAGGCCGCCGATGGCAAGGATCCCGCTTACGACGGCTGCCAAGTCGCTTCGCGGCCAGACAGGCCGCTCAAAGCCATCGACCGAGTCATCTGTAACGAGCGCGTGGATTTCCTGGTCGCTGTGGGCCAGGGGGAGCTCAGTCACCTCGCGGCGCCAAACCTCAACCTTGTCGCCACGGATAAATTGGCCGCCCTCGACCAGAATCAAGTCACAAGGCGGCATGCGGGCGACCAAGTCAGCCAGTTGACGAGTGGCGTCCGTCTCGGGATCCTGGGCCGAAAAAACTGCGACCATGCTGGGCGCCAAGATTCCAACCGCTTCAGCGCCGGCTTCACGATGGCGATGCGAGTCCTTGCCCGGCACGTCCAACTCGTGGTGATGATGGGTGTGTTTTATTGTGGCGACCTTGAGGCCGCGCCGCGTAAGCTCGGTGACGAGATCGACAACTAGCGTTGTCTTTCCACTGTTCTTCCGGCCGACGATGTGAACTGTCTTGGTTTTCACGAAATGGGCATTGCTTCAGAAGGGCGTTGATAAGAAAAGCGACTATCGTTCATTTTGCAACCGATGCTAACCAGCCGCAACGGCCGACGGCGGAAGGTCGCGAACTTTTGGGCGGCGTTTGCGGCGAGACTTTTCCGGAATCATGCTCCGCATCGACTCCAGTCTGCCGAAGCAGAGCAAGCGGTCGCCCGCTTCCAGAACGCGCTCCGAACGAGGATTAGGAACGACTGTCGAGCCTCGATAAAGAGTGAGCACGTTGATATCTTTTTCGCGCAACCCCGAATCGCGAATCGTGCGGCCGACGTATTCGGACCCCTCGGGCACAAATATCTCGGTAACGCCGTAGCCTCGGCTGACGGTGAGTCGCTGACGAAGATCGATTTCGGGAAAATCGACTTGAGCCGAAATGTAGTCGATGATGGCGCCGCCCACATCCAGTTGGGTGCACTTTTCGATACCTTCCAGCCCCGGCGATGAGTTCACCTCCAGGATCTGTGGGCCGCTCTTGCACTCGAGCATATCGACGCCCGCCACCCGCAGGCCC
The DNA here is from genome assembly GCA_964635375.1 of uncultured Pirellulaceae bacterium. Lineage (GTDB taxonomy): Bacteria > Planctomycetota > Planctomycetia > Pirellulales > Pirellulaceae > CAZMNY01. Next base: position 3,057 of record CAZWOU010000044.1, read on the forward strand.
ATGATTTGAGCGGCGCGAACTGCCGTCTCGCGGTATCGCTCATCCAATTCAATGTGCTCCGTCTTCCCGCCCCGGTGCACGTTGCTGCGGAACTCCTGCCCCTGGGCCACTCGTCTCATCGCCGCTACGACGCGGTCGCCGACGACGAATGCGCGAATATCCCGCCCCTGACTCTCGGCCACGAATTTCTGGATCAACACGTTCTGCTTCGTGCTCTGAAGCGTCTCAATGATCGCCTCAGCGATCTTCTCCGTCTCGGCGAGAATGACGCCCACGCCCTGGGTGCCCTCGAGCAACTTGATGATGATCGGCGCGCCGCCCACGCGGGCGATTGCCGGCAACACGTCTTTCTTGCTGCGAGCAAAAGCGGTTTTGGGGATCCCGACGTGGTGACGGCTGAGCATCTGCAAACTGCGAAGTTTGTCTCGCGAATTGGAGATCCCAGCGGCTGTATTCGGCGTGTAGACCTCCATTTGCTCGAACTGCCGAACAACCGCAGTGCCAAAATAGGTCACCGAGGCTCCGATTCGAGGGAGGATGGCGTCGTATTGACTGAGTCGCTTGGAGCGGAAGAAAAGATCGGGGTTCCCTTTATCAAGGTCGATCGCAAACTTCATCGTGTCGAGGACTTTGACGTTGTGCCCTCGTTGCTCGGCCGCTTCTCGAAGACGTCGCGTGCTGTAGCATCGTCGGTTGCGTGAAAGTATGGCGAGTTTCATTGTTGTCTAATTGGTTTCCCCAGCGTGTCGATCGCCCACTCAACGCATTCGGCGATATCGAAGCGAACCCTTGAATAATCAGGACTGATTTCTTTTCTTTCTTGCTTTATTTCCCGGTCGACGTCCTCCCAGAAAGGACCTGCCCGGATCAACCTGGAAGCGTCCGCGAATCGCTTCTCGCCCCAGCAACATGCGAAACTTCATCGATCCCCGAGCTGCCAGCGTGATTTCGATTGAAAACGAATGGCCCATCGCCACGATAGGCGTCACGATGACCGGACGAATGGCCACCTGGCCGTTGGAACTTCGGACTTCGCGGTAGTCGACGATCTGGGCCACCGACCCCCAGACCCTGTCACTCGTTTTCTGCTCTGGGAAAACGCGAAATCGCACGAACTTTAGGCCGCCTTCTTCAAACTCGACTAAATCTTCGGCGTGCAGGGACGACGACCGGGCGCCGGTATCGACCTTGGCTTTGACTTTACCCTCGCCTAACTCAGGCAATTCCACCCACTCGCGCCAACCGATAGTAATGATGGAGGTCATTGTGCTTTTCACGGCGCTGAAGATCGAGTTAAGAATCGAGCGGCCGATCACCGACAACGGCTCGCCGGCGGCGCAGTACAATCGCATCAGCGGGGGCAAGCGAGTTTAGGCACTCGGACGGAAAATCGAAATCAGAACTTTAGGACTTGCTTGGTGCGAAATGCAGACTATCGAATATATTGACTCCCACACGGCAGGCGAACCGACCCGAACAGTGATCCGGGGCGCCCCGAAACTGGGCGAAGGCGGCATGGACCGGCGGCGAACAATCCTGGAAGCTGAACACGATTGGCTGCGCACGTCGCTGATTCACGAGCCAAGGGGCAGCGATTGGCTCGTGGGGGCATTGTTGCAAAAACCAGTCAATCCGCAATCTGTCGCCGGGATAATTTTCTTCAACAATGTCGGCTACCTGGGAATGTGCGGGCACGGCCTGATTGGCGTCGTCAAGACGCTGGCCCACCTGGAGCAAATCGAGCCTGGCGCCCACAGATTCGAAACCCCGGCGGGCGACGTGGCCGCGGTGCTGCATGACGATCATCGCGTCTCCATCACCAACGTCATCAGCTATCGATTCCAAGCTGAAGTCGAGTTAGACGTGCCGGGAGAGGGAGTATTTCGAGGCGACATTGCCTATGGAGGCAACTGGTTCTTCCTGGCTTCTACATCGGCGCAAATCAGCCTGAGCCGTCAGGGTGACTTGACGCGCCAAGCCAAGGCGATTCGACGAGCGTTGTCTGAGCAAGGCATTTGCGGACGAGACGGTGAGATTATTGACCACATCGAACTATTCGGACCACCGAGCGACCCCAGACTCGCGGACAGCCGCAACTTTGTCCTTTGCCCAGGCGGAGAATACGATCGTTCGCCCTGTGGCACAGGAACCAGCGCGAAGCTCGCTTGCCTAGCCGCGTCCGGGCGCCTGGCGCCGGCTGCGACCTGGCGCCAAGAGTCAATCACAGGTAGCGTCTTCACGGCAAGCTACGCCGCAGCAGACGGAGGCATCGCTCCGACCGTAACGGGACGGGCGTTCATCATGTCCGAATCGAAATGCGTGCTGGACGACCAAGACCCGTTCCGCCACGGCATCCACCCAACCGCTTCCCAGCCAGACTAAACCTCAAACGGCTTCCATCGGCAAGAGACCCAGCGATGAATACGAAGCGAACCGCAATCGTGATCGGCGGCGGCCTGATCGGCTGTTCGGCAGCTTATTACCTCGGCCAACGCGACTGGCAAGTCACCTTGCTCGAACGCGATTCGATTGGCGGCGGCGCCTCGCATGGAAACTGTGGGTTTGTTTGTCCAAGCCATGCGATGCCGCTTTCGGGGCCGGGCGTTATCGCCAAGACCATTCCAAAGCTGATCAAGCCAGACGCGCCGTTGTCCATTCCGTTCCGCTTCGACCCGCTGCTCTGGAAGTGGCTGTTTCAATTCAGTCGGCAATGTACAAGGGAACGAATGCTGGCCGCCGCCGCTGGCCGCGCCGCCCTCCTCAGCTCCTCCATGCAACTCTTCCGGGAACTAATCGACTCCAGCTCCTTGGAGTGCGAATGGAACGATCGCGGCTTGCTGTTGGTCTATCAGTCGAAGAAGGACTTTGAACAATTCGCCTCTACAGCCGAGCTCGTCGGGAGGGAATTTGCGCTCGACGCAAGATGCTACGCCGGAGACGCGGTGAAGGAGCTGGAGCCAGCGCTCCGCCCAGGTATGGCGGGCGGGTGGCATTTCCCCGGCGACGCCCACGTCCGGCCGGACAAAGTGATGACCGGCCTAAGGAAACTGATCGAGGCCCAAGGCGCAACGGTGTTGGAAGACGCTGAGCTGCAATCGATTCAAATTGAGGACCGCGCGGTCCGGAAGGTCGTAACGACGCGAGGAGACCACCGCGCCGACTTGTACGTATTGGCGACTGGCGCTGAAACGCCCAACTTTTCTAAGTACGTCGGCGTCAAGATCCCGATTCAGCCAGGTAAGGGGTATTCGCTGACTATGACGCCACTGCAGAATTCACCCCGAATTCCAATGATCTTCGAACAACACCACGTTGCCGTCACGCCTCTCGACGGCGCATTTCGAATTGGTTCCACCATGGAGTTTGCCGGGTACGACCGAAGGATCAACCCGAAACGAATCGCGTTGCTTCGAAAATCCGCCGAGGCTCATCTGGAATCAGCTATCCCAGATCAGGTTGAAGAGCAATGGACCGGCTGGCGGCCAATGGTCTACGACGGTCTGCCCTGCATCGGTCGCGCGCCGGCCACAGCAAACCTGATCCTCGCCGCCGGGAACGGCATGATCGGGCTGGCCACCGCGCCAGCCACCGGAAAACTCGTGTCTGAACTAGCAAGCAACGCGACGCCTCACCTCGATCCGGCTCCCTACGATGTTGGGCGGTTCTTGTAGATCGACCGGAAACCTGACTTTGCAGTGCAGAGCCAACAAGGCGTTGCGGCTAGCCGCCGTACGACTTGCCGGGCCACTGCTGCCACCAATCCTGAAAAAGCCTCAACTGCGAGGCTGCAAATCGCTCTTGGCTCGGAGCGAGCCGATCGCTTGGATTGAAATGGTGCTGATAATCCGAATCGCCGAGCAGAGTCATCAAGTGCTTGTAGTAGAGCACCAAGTCGGGGCCTTCATCGAACGTGGAGAGCACAACCAGCGCATCATCAAGCTCTTTGGCGAAACCGCGTGCTTGGACGTCACCTGCAACAGCCATTTGACACAGCGAAATCAAATGTAGAACCTCGGCGGGGATGCAGTTGCCGATTCCAGTAATTGCTCCCACGGCCCCGCAGTGGAGAAATCCGTGAAAAACCTGTGTGTCGACGCCGACCATCAACAGCACGTCATCGTCGTCGTTCGTGATATGCTCGGCAGCGTAGCTCAGCGACTCGCGGCCGCCGAATTCCTTGAAGCCGACCAGATTGGGAAACTCGCGGCGGAGGTCGAAGAACAAGTCGGCCCTCGTCTCAAAACCATAATAGGGACTGTTGTAAATCACAGCCGGGATATCCGCGGCGGCCCCCAGAATGGCGGCAAAATGGGCTCGCTGAGCAGCGGGCGATGTTCCTCGTGAAAGCACTCGCGGAATGACCATCAGCCCCTTGGCGCCAGTCTGCTGGGCGTGCCGAGCGTGTTCGACGGCGAGGGCTGAATTCTGGGCGCCGGTGCCGACGATGACGGGCACGCCGGCGTCCGCGAGCCGAGAAACGCCCTCTTGCCGCTGGGCATCCGTGAGAAGCGGCCAATCGCCCATCGAACCGCAATACACGACTGCGTTCATCCCCGCAGAAATCAACTCACGACCCTTGCTGACCAAAGCATCGAAATTCGGCGTCCGATCCTCGCCGCAAGGCGTCATGATGGCGGGAACACATCCTCGAAAAACAGTGGAATCCATCGGCTGCTCAAATTGTCTGTGTTTGTTTTCTAGTCGCTTCGGCCCACTGGTTTTAGAAGATGATCGTCTTCACGACAAGTAACCGCCGTGGGACTTTCGGCAGCGGCAAAGCCCGCGACTCCCTTTGACCGGCTC
>CAZWOU010000044.1:7959-10453 GCA_964635375.1 uncultured Pirellulaceae bacterium
AACCGCCGTGGGACTTTCGGCAGCGGCAAAGCCCGCGACTCCCTTTGACCGGCTCGCTGTCGTCCCATTCTAGGCGGCAGTACTAACGGGGCTGTTTCATCCAACCAACCAACATCTCTCGCAGCATGACTAGCTCGCGCATCAGATCCGCCGTGCTACTGTTAGCGTGCTCAAAACACCAGGGACCTCGAAAACCTGACTGCCAGCCAATCTCAAAACAACGCTTCAAGTCATACAAAGGATGCTCGCCCTGGGGCCCAAGCTTGCGGGCCTTGAAATCGCAGGTGACAGCAAGAGGAAACGTCTGCTTCAGGCCCTCATAGCGGATGGCGTTACTGTCCCAGTTTCCGGTATCGGGGCCAGCAGCCACGTTGCGGCCAATGGACTTGACTAGTTTGACAACCGATTCCGGGTCGCCTTGCATCCAGCCGAAGTTCTCGACCAACAGCACGACGTTGCGAGACGCCGCGTAGTCGCAAAGCACCTGATAGCTCGACACATGAATCGACATGTTCGGCCGTTTCGCTTGCGGCAACGGTCTGGCCCAACGGCAGCCGAGTCGAGCGGCAATATCGATCGAGCGTTTGTACTCGGCGATCGCCCTGGCTCGAGTTCCCTTGTCGGGGCTGTTCATGTCGATGCCGCGTTGGTTCATTTTGAGATTCGTGATGGTACATCCCGCTTTTGCGGCTGTACTTCGCAAGCGGTCGAGATAGGCGTTTGAGACCTCCGTGAATTTGGGAATCGAAGAGGTGTTAAGGTCGAGTAGGCTCATCCCCAGTTCGTCTCGCAAGATCTTCGGAAGCTCGAGCAGAGTGAAACTGCGTCCCCCGCCTTGCCCCGCCAACTGGCGTCCAGCCGACGCAGAAACGATGCCGAGTTTGAGCGACAACCCGCTATCGTCGGCGGTGGACGGTTCGGCAGCCTCAATAGAGACGCCACGCGACGCCCAGCCGCCTGCCAGATTTGCTGCGGCGGACGCGGCCAAGAAACGCCGCCGCGACAGGCGGTCTGAGTGACTCGATTCTCGCATGATTCTCTTCCTAGATCGTGCAACCCACGCCTTGCCTTGAGGCTCTATTGGACAGCAACGGGTTCGACGAGTGAGCGAGACCGCCCGCGGCACTGGCATATCGCAACCCGCCGCTGCTTCTGGCCAACACTCGGCTATGATCTTATGTGAAAGCTCAGGCCCTGAACACACGACCAGCCGACAGCGTAGAATGAACAAGCTTGAGATCGGCGAGGAACGGCAAGACGAGGGTTATCGCCTGCTTGTGCAGTTAGCTCCTGACGGTTCTCTTGCACGCAGAAGTGAACGTTTCACGTTGGAAGGCATCTCATGAACGAGTCGAAACGGGTTGTTGCCGGTTTTTTTGTGATCGTGCTCGCTTTCGTCGCGGTCGCCGCAGCGTGCGCCTTCTGGATAATGAACAGGCCAGAGGGCAACGTGGCGGAGCGTAAACTTCCCGCCCACCGCGACGACGAAGGACAACTCTGGCTCACCGCCAGCCAAAGCGACTACGTCGGCAACGCGTCTTGCATCCATTGTCACGAGTCGGAGCACGACACGTATCTGAGCACGACCCACAGCCAGGCCTTGAGTTTGGTCGACGCGAACAATGAACCCGCCGATGGCGAGTACCATCACGGCCCCTCCAACCGCCGCTACCGCGTATCCCGCGATGCCGACGGCAACATGCATCACCATGAGTCGCTGGTTGACGAATCAGGCGAGGTGATCGCCGAACAGGACTATAAGGTCGATTGGCTGATGGGTTCCGGCCAGCATTCGAGGTCTTACTTGATCGACGTCGACGGATTCTTGCTCGAGTCACCGGTCACCTGGTACAAGCAGAGACATCAATGGAGTATGTCCCCAGGCTACGACGGGCCGACCCATTGGGGATTCGAGCGGCCGATTGATCGCGGCTGTCTCTATTGTCATGTTGGAACCACCAAGCCGCAGCGCAGCGGCTATCAAAGAGTCGCGCTGGAAGAGCCGGCAATCAGTTGCGAGCGATGCCACGGTCCGGGCTCGGGGCACGTCGCCTTTCACGAGTCGGGCAAGAAGGTCGACGGAATCGATCACACGATCGTCAATCCCGCCCATCTCTCCCGCGAACGACAAGAGGACATTTGCGCTCAATGCCATTTGCGTGGCGAAGCAACCGTCGCGGTTTCGGGCAAGGATCTCACCGACTACCGGCCAGGACTTCGGCTCGCGGATTTTCGCGTCAACTACCGACTTCGCTCTCCGAGCGGCGAGATGAAGGTCGTGGGCCATGTCGCGCAAATGCGGTTGAGCCCCTGCTATGCACGCTCGGACAAGCTGACCTGCACCACATGCCATGACTCTCATGGGGGGGGCGATGCTCGGGCCCAATCTCAGCAGGCTTGCTTGCAATGCCACGAGGACGCCGATTGCGGTGAAAGCCATGAGCGGCGGGCGGAGAAAGGCGACAACCAATGCGTTGCCTGCCATATGCCCCAG
>CAZWOU010000044.1:10463-12965 GCA_964635375.1 uncultured Pirellulaceae bacterium
GACATTCCACACTTCGCCTTTACCCACCACCGGATCGGGATTCACGACAATCCGACGGGCGGCAATTCGCATGCCTCGAAAGATAGGTTAAAGGAACTCGTGCCGTGGAGCAGCGTGGCTAAGCTAAGCCGATGGCAGCAAGATCGCCTACGCGCGTTGGCCTATTATGAGTACTCCACACAGTTAGCTGATCCAGAGCAGACGAAGATCTATCAGCAAGTTGCCAGGGATGGGCTGGAGGCGTTGCTCGACGCCGGCAAACCCGATTCGGAAATAGACGCTGCGTTAGCCAGAATCGTCTGGCGAGAAGATGTCGAAACAGCAAGGCACGCCGCCCTTCACGCGCTGTCCGACCCCAATATTGTCGACTCAACCAAGGTCAACATGTTATTCATGTTGTGTGAAACATCTATCCGCATGAAGCAGTATGAAGATGCGATCGCGGTACTCCACGACCTGACACAACTCCGCCGCCACTCCGAAGATCATTACCTAAAGGCCGTCGCGCTGCTTGAGCTTGCACGCACGGATGAGGCCTTGGGAGCTTTGGAGCAAGCTGCTGAGATCAATCCTTTCCGTGACGACGTGCAAGACGCCTTCGCCAGAGCCCACCAACAGAAAGGCGATACAGAGTCAGCCAACAAGCACGCTCAGCTGGCGGCCAAACTAAGAAAGGCCGCCCGTCCTTGACGAGCGGCCAGACATAGCGAGGAAAGGCCAAAGAGGGGCCATCGAGTTCTTACCTACTTCGGCGTCGGCGTCACCAAGTCGAAGTTGGCGTCCGTGGCGCCGGACGCGGTCACTTCGTACTTAAGTTTCGACTTCTCTCCGTATTCTTCCGGGATCTCATTCGATACGATGGACTCGCCGTTTTCGCCACCGTCCTGCATGGCCTCCAACTGCCCATCGTCCATTCCCGATTCCGGGTCTTCATCGAACCCTTCCATCTCCGTTATCTTCTCCAAAACTACGGTGTTGGTGCCAACCGCCGCACCTTGGACAAGCGAATAGCGGCCTTCGGAGTCCGTCTTCCCATAACCGGAGAACCCAAGGGCTTCGTTATTGAAATTCACGCTAACGCCAGCGAGAGGTTTTCCGTCAAGCGTGACCACGCCCGACACGGCAGCTTTGGGAATGTTCCCCGCCGCTCCGCAGCCAGCACACACAACCGCCGCCAGCAGCACCGAACAACTCAACGACATTCTCTGCATTGCCACCCTCATCGTCTTTCGTTTCAAGTTTCGCGAATTCGCTTCTGTGGGGGCGAATAGCGAGTACGCCGAAAACTGAAATAAGCAAACTCGTGCGCAGCTGACATGTCGCCACAGTTTGGCTGGCCAGTTGCGCGAGAGTTGCTTGCAGTAGGTCTAATCAAGAATAGTCAGCTCAGAATCCGCAAGATAGTTTAGTCGAGCGAAGAGGTTGTAATCCATATCTTCAAACAAGAACTTGACTGAGCCATCGTTAAAAACAAATTGGGCGCCTTGAGGATGCGCGCTGTTAAACACCCACGCGTACGTCTTGCCATCAGCTCGTCCTCGCCAAGGCGCGTTGATATGCCAGTCCCGCTTCTGATCGTTGGTGGTTTGAACGATGGAATTCGACGATGAGACCACACGGCCATGGCAACACGTATGGGTCCCGGTGAGGCCCCACGGACCATAGTGCGACGAGGTCTTGCCCGTGCCTTTATTTCTTCCGCCCGCAGCTTCACCGACCGCGATCACGTTACTAGTGCCATCGAGGATGTCGCGGAACCTGGCTGCTCCATTGTTTCCAAAAGTGCCTCGACGAATAGAGTGAGAATAGAGTTTCCAGGGAGCGTTGTAGTCCGTATATACACCCGACGCGAACAGGTAGTTCGTCCTTTGAGCGTTCTTTCGACTGTAATAGGAGTGCGTGAAGGTCGGATGATCGTTGATCCCTGTGGAAGGCGCCGACGCGCACTCAAGCCAGGCCATTCGTGACTGTGTAAACTGCGAGTTGTAACTGTCGTCTTGGCCAGCGGCCATTGGAAAACCAGACCGCGGATTGGAAATGTTATTAGGCAAACTGAAGTTGTATTTGCTGTGCAAAGATTGCTCCTCAACAAATGGCAACAACATTACCCAACCCGGCGTGTTGAGGACGCCTCCGGAGAAATAGGACCTTGCCGCAGCATTCACCATCCGCCCCGAGTTGATCAGCGCTGGAGGTAAACCGCCGTGTGTGTCGTGATAGTTGTGCAGAGATACGCCAATTTGTTTCAAATTGTTGCTGCACGACATTCTCCGAGCGGCTTCTCGAGCCGCTTGAACCGCAGGCAGAAGCAACGCCACCAAGATCCCAATGATGGCAATCACAACCAAGAGTTCCACGAGTGTAAAGCCACGTCGCCGTCGTATCATTCCGATCCCCTTGTTACGAATAGATGTCAGAAGAGTGCTGATGTCAGATGAGTACTGATCTCAGATGAGTACTGATCTCAGATTGGAAGCTATGTCAGATGTGAACTATTTCGCG
>CAZWOU010000044.1:13065-24292 GCA_964635375.1 uncultured Pirellulaceae bacterium
TCAGATGAGTACTGATCTCAGATTGGAAGCTATGTCAGATGTGAACTATTTCGCGAGTGCGAGTCTTCCGGATTAGAAGCTTTCGCGTTGAACTATTCAAGCAAAATCATGTGAATCCGCCAAAATCATGTGAATCCGCGGAATTCTCAGTTGGTGAATTCACAATGCTCGCGTCGAAGCCTCGATTTCCCTGGCGGATTCTACCCAGTTTGACGTCTTGTGCCATCACGCGTTTGCGTGATGGCGAGGCGAGGACAAGAGGGTCAGGAGGATGGCTCGATCCAGAATCCCCAGGGAAAATCACCTCATAGGATGGAAGTGATTACTTCGCCTTAAGCGTCGATTTCGCCCAGCACTTGATCCGTCGCTTGAAGCCCAAACCGGCCGACCAGACGCTGTGCCGCAGACGTGAAATGGCCCGTGGCGACACCATGCAGGTCTCATACAGCGGGACGGGGGTAGCCCCCAGATGCCTCTTGTATGGCTCATCGCCGCAGAGCAGATCGATGCCGGTCAGGCCCGAATCGATCCCGTGCATGATTACGCCCATGTTCATCAACCAACCCGGCTGGTGGTGGGCCAGTTGCGGAGACATACCGCATTGGTAGAGATAGAGAGTGTCGCCTGAGACGAGCCCAAGCGAGGCTGCGGCGACCTGCTCATCGACTTGCATCGTGGCCAAAAACAGCTGATTTCTCGCCTGAAACCGCTCTGCCGCCAGACGAAGAAACCCGCGAAACGGCTTTGAATCAAAACACCCCCGTTGGTGCAAGCTGCGCCTTCGCGCCCGATGAAGCGAGACCATCTGCTCGTAGGACTCGCCCAATGGCTCCGCCGAAGGTTGAAGTTTCAAGGTGACTCTGCCAGTGTCGTAGTAGGCCTCTTTCAGCCTGCGTATCTTGCGTCGATACCGTTTGGGACGCGATGCCAAGTACGTTTCCCACTCATGCGGCAAGGGAATTCTCCAACACCGCGTATGCTCCTGGAGGCCCACGCTCACATTCGCCGACCGCAGCCGTTCCGCCAACAGAGTCATCGCTGGGTCGTCGGCTTCGGTTCCCGCCAAAAGCAGATAATCCCAACTCAGCCAGCCTTCGCCCCGGGCTCGAGCTTGGGGACCGCAAAGCCAATCGGCCAATCCCCTGGTCACTTCGTCCTGGTGTTGAGGCCGGCACAACAGACTCAGGTAGTCGCTGCAGACTTGGCCGCTCCCAAGAAACCGAAGCACTCGTCCCCCAGACATCGTGGGCTCCGCGAACCAAGGAGCGATTCCAATCGTCGCGCCGCTCGAGTCTCGAACTCTCAGGACCCACAGCTCGCGGCCGGAGCCGAAGTGGCGCCACCAAGCGTCATTCCAGTCCCAACGGCGAAAAGGTATCTCCCCCGCGATCGCGTCCCAATCTTCGCGCAGATCTTCCAGCTGTTGCGAGTCCGATATTCGATCGATAATCATTGGTTCGCCAGCGACGCCTGCAAGGATTAAGAGGGCAGCCGTTCACGGTCCGCCGCTTTAACTCTACGTCACGGGCAGGCCTCCGCTTCGAGCAACATTGCTCGTGCGATCGCTCGAACTCGGCGCGCGTCCGAGCAGTCAATGTGTGCGGATAAGCGCGAATCGTTTTCCGCAGGTTCGACCTGCCGACAATCTGCGTTTTATTTACTGGAGAGGGCTCTCGTTCTGCCACCCCATCAGTCAACCTAATCGGGCGGACAGTTGCCCCAATTTGCGCCAATTGGATTTACCGGACCAGCGCTCGACAACCGACTGAAGCTGAGAACATCTCGACGGCTTGGCCGCGTCGTTTTGGCGCGATAATTGCACCCTTATTTGAGCGCCTGAGAGCAACCGACCACGGAGGGCGACGCTGATCAGGCGAGCCACCGAAGGGAGGTGCGAGATGTTGGTACAACGCCCCGTTCACTTGGAGTTAGAGATAACGAAATGGGTCATCGTGTTGGTGATCGCAACGGCGTTCTTCCTCGGCCTGATCGTCAGTTCATCCGCTGGGGCGGATGCAGAGTCCAAGTCTGAACCAAAACTTCTTCCACCCGACATCCAAGTAACCGCCAAGCCGATGCTGGCGACGGATGTCGAGTCCAGCCCAGTCGCCCGCTTGCCGGACCAGGTAACCAGCCACCGCGACAACTTGGCGGTGTGGGAAGCCATTCAGCGGCTAGAAGGGAAGGGATCTCTCGAGGAACTGGCCACTCGGTGGGAAGACCTCGCCCTCTCGCCGAATGCGGAAACATGGCGATGGGTGGTAGTCGGCCTGCTGCACATGGACGACGGCGAACATAGCAAGGCGGCACGGGCCTTCATGACCGCCGAGAACGCTTCTCCCGGCAACCCCGTGGCCCACTATGGGCTGGCCGTGCTTCGGCTCAAGCAAGCGGGAATGGCATGGGATCGGCTTCCTTCGCCCGGCCCGTTCCGCTTGGCGGTCTTGCGGACCCCAACCGGCGACGCGGACAGCTCGGTGGCCCCGAACACGAAGAGCATGTACGAGTACGTCGCCATGATGGAACTGCGACGAGCTTTGCGGCTTGGGGGTGATCTCGACGCCAACCAACGCTTGCTGGACACCGATTGGACAACTCCGGCCGCAGATGAAATCGGTTCCTCGATGCCCCTGGAGACGGCTCGCGTAGGTGATTTGCTTGAGGCCTTGGATGTGGCCGATTATGAAACTCGATCCCACACCCTGCTTGGTCGCTTGTACTTGAGGCAAGGAATGCCCGAGAAGGCCTACGAACACTTGCGAAAGGGGGAGCAAGGCACGGATGCAAGAACCACGGAGGCTCAACCCGCGCCCAAGGCGCGGCTCCTGAGCAACTGAGAAAATCGGTCAGATCTGGACAATAGAGCCGGCCTTTCTGGGAGGTCGGCTTTTTCTCATCTCGTGGGCGGCAAGCGCCTACGGTTCTGGAACGGTAGTCGGGCGAGATTCCTAACTGCGAACACGCAACACGCCTCCGCTGCCCCTCAGCCAGTTGGCGAGATTGGTGTATACTCCTCGTCGTTGCGTCCGGCGCCCGGGATCAAGCTGCGATCAAGCTGCGACCAATAGGCCCGAGAGAATCTGATGAACCAAAATTTGACTGCCGGCGCCCGCCTCCGTCAAGCGATGACGCAGTCGCGTCCGCTGCCGGTGGTCGGAGTGGTCAATGCCTATTGCGGCTTGTTGGCTGAGCGAGCCGGACACAAGGCGATTTACCTCTCCGGCGCGGGTGTTGCCAACGACTCCCTGGGGTTGCCCGACTTGGGAGTCACCCATCTGGAGGATGTCGCCACTGATGTGAGGCGAATTACAGCTGCGACTCCCTTGCCGTTGCTGGTGGACGTCGACACAGGCTGGGGTTCAAGCCTGTCGATTGCTCGCACGACGCGCGAGATGATTCGCTGCGGCGCGGCGGGCATGCACTTAGAAGATCAAGTTGCGGACAAACGGTGCGGTCACCGTCCGGGCAAGCAGTTGGTATCGAGCATGGAGATGCAGGATCGCGTGAAAGCGGCCGTCGACGCCCGCACGGACGAGAGTTTCGTCGTGATGGCGAGAACCGATGCCGTGGCCTCGGAGGGCTTGCAGGCCGGGATCGCTCGAGCCGAGGACTACCTGGCGGCCGGGGCCGACATGATCTTCGCCGAGGCCATCACGGACCTGGAAGACTATCGCCGATTCACGGACGAGACGAAGTGCCCTGTGTTGGCGAATATCACTGAATTCGGCCGAACGCCGCTGTTCACAATCGATCAGTTAGGAAGCGTTGGCGTGCAGCTGGCTCTCTATCCCCTGTCCGCCTTTCGAGCCATGAGCGCCGCAGCCATTCGAGTCTACCGCGAAATCTTGCAACGCGGTACGCAAAGCGGATTGGTCGACGCGATGCAAACTCGCGAACAGCTTTATGACGTGCTGAATTACTTTGAGCTGGAAGAGCAGATTAACAACTCAATTGGGAGTCCTGAGGATGAACGCAGCTAAACCCGCCGCCAAGACTGGCGGCCTCGCTGGAATCGAAGCGGGTCGCACAGCGATTTGTACGGTTGGCAAAGAGGGAGTTGGACTCAACTATCGAGGGTACTCGATCGCCGATCTTGCCGAGCACGCATGCTTTGAGGAGGTCGCCTTCCTGCTGGTTCATGGGAGCTTGCCCACCACGGTCGAACTCGACCAGTTCCGCAGTCGTTTGGCGAGCCAGCGGGGTCTGCCCGAACCACTGAAGGCAACGCTGGAGTTAATTCCGGCGAACTCGCATCCGATGGACGTACTGCGAACAGGATGTTCGATGCTCGGCAACCTGGAGCCGGAGACCGACTTCGCGCAGCAGGCCTCGATCGCTGAACGCCTACTCGGCGCATTTCCATCGATGTTGCTGTATTGGCATCACTTCCATCGCAACGGCCAGCGCATCGACGTTCAGGTCCAAAGCGAAGACTCGATCGCCGGCCATTTCTTGAGCATGCTTCATCAGCAGGCGCCTAGTGAGGAACACCGCAGGGCAGTGGACGTCTCATTGATCCTCTACGCCGAACACGAATTCAACGCGTCGACATTTGCCGCTCGAGTCGCCACGGCGACCCTTTCCGATATTTACTCGGCGATCACGGCCGCCATAGGAACGTTGCGCGGACCTCTACACGGAGGCGCCAATGAGGCGGCTATGGAGTTGATCGAGAATCTCAAGACGCCTGCAGAAGCCGAGGCGGAGATCCTTGACGCGCTCGCCTCCAAGCGCCTCATCATGGGCTTTGGCCACCGTGTCTACCGCATCTCCGACCCGCGGTCCGACATCATCAAGGCGTGGTCAAAGAAACTGTCGATTGGCGCCGATGAGTCGCATCTCTACGCAGTCTCAGAACGCGTTGAAGAGATCATGTGGGAAAAGAAGAAACTGTTTCCCAACCTCGACTTCTTCAGCGCATCGGCCTACCGCTTCCTGGGCATACCGACCAAGCTATTCACGCCAATCTTTGTCCTCTCGCGAGTTGCGGGTTGGTCCGCCCACGTTTTCGAACAGCGCGGCGACAACAAGCTGATTCGCCCGGCCGCCCAATACGTTGGCCCCGACAACCAGACCTTTATCCCCCTTAATGAGCGACTCGCGAAGGAACTATGACAGACTGTCCAACCACGGAACGTGCGCCTTCTGATCCGCTGCTTAGGGAGATTGCCGACTACGCGTTGACGCCGGGAATAGGAAGTGACGCGGCGTACGACATTGCCCGCTATTGTCTCATGGATAGCCTGGGGTGCGGCTTGCTCGCTCTGCAGTTTCCAGCTTGCACTAAGCTCCTAGGGCCCGTTGTTCCGGGCGCCGGCATGTCCAACGGCGTGGTGGTTCCTGGAACGAATCATCGACTCGACCCCGTCGCCGCCGCCTTCAATATCGGCTGCATGATTCGCTGGCTGGACTACAACGACACGTGGTTGGCGGAGGAATGGGGACACCCGTCGGACAACCTTGGCGCCATCCTTGCCTGCGCTGACTATCAAAGTCGAGTTCTCGGCAAGCCGGTTACGGTGGGCGACATCCTGGAAGCGATGATCAAAGCCCACGAGATCCAGGGAGTCCTCGCGCTCAACCACGCATTCAATCGAGTCGGTCTCGATCATGTGCTACTGGTTCGAGTGGCCAGCACCGCTGTGGCGACGGCTATGCTCGGAGGCGATCGCGAACAGGTTGTCAACGCCTTGTCTCACGCCTGGATGGATGGAGGCGCCTTGCGGACTTACCGACACGCGCCTAACACCGGATCCAGGAAGAGCTGGGCGGCTGGCGACGCAACAAGTCGCGCCGTTCGACTGGCGCTGATCTCGCTCACTGGGGAAATGGGCGCTGCGACCGCGCTGAGCGCCAAGAAGTGGGGATTTCAGGATGTGCTGTTCCGTTCTCGCGAGATGCAACTCGCCCGCCCGCTGGGCAGCTACGTGATGGAGAACGTGCTGTTCAAGATCTCGTTCCCGGCGGAATTCCACGCCCAAACGGCGGTCGAGGCCGCCATTGAGCTACACGGGGCGATTCGCGATCGCATCGACGAAATCAGCAGTGTCGAGATCACGACGCAAGAGTCTGCGGTGCGAATTATTGACAAGACTGGACCGCTTCACAATCCGGCCGACCGGGACCATTGCCTTCAGTACATGGTCGCCATCGGCTTGCTCTTCGGCAAACTCGACGCCCAAGACTATGAAGACGATGTCGCCGCCGATCCGCGCGTCGATCGACTCCGAGCCTTGATGCAGGTACGGGAGGATCCACAATACACGCGGGACTACTTGGACCCCGAGAAACGGTCAATCGCCAACTCGGTGCAAGTTCAATTCAGCGATGGAGAGCGTAGCGACAAGGTTTGCGTTGAATATCCCGTCGGTCATCGGCGACGCCGAACGGAAGGCATCCCTTTGTTGTTGAGCAAGTTCCGAGACAACATAGCCACTCGCTATCCCGAATCTCAAGGCACAGCCATCGGGCACATGTTTGACGACATGAAAAAGCTGCGACGGACCCCCGCTTGCAAGCTGATGGACCTATTAGCGGTTAGCGATGACTGACATCAGCGGTTAGCGATGGCCAATAAAGCGCGAGCCGCAACCAAGATTGGCGCGGCTCCAACCGCGGCGCCTCATCGAGGGCCCGCCCGCCTGGCGTTGGAACCGCGGCCGACTGCTATCGCCCATGCCGGTCAGGGAAGAAAATCAGGCTCAGAATCCGCGACCCATTTGCGAATTTCTGTGTTAGACTGAAGGCTAGTTTCTAGACCATTGCCCACATGGACGATGCGATGCACCGACTTCGAATCATGGCTTTTGGCTGTCTCTTCACAGCGGTCGCCTTACCGTTGGCAACACTCGTGTTTTTGCACGGCGGCCAGGGTCTACTCTTGCTGCTGGCAGGGCTTGTCATCGGTTCGCTTGTTGTGCACCTGATTGAAAGTCGAAAGCTGTTCGCCTGCCCGCGTTGCGGGGCCAGGATTCCTACGCCGGCCTTAGCCTGGTTTGAAGTAGCGGAAGCCATCGTCTGCCCCGAATGCGGCTGGGATCACGATTCGAAGGGCCGCCGAACGGTGCGAGTGCGCCGTTAAACTCCCAGCTCAAACTCCCAGCTCAAACTCCGAATCAAGAACAAAGAAAGCCCTGCGAGGCGAATCGCAGGGCTTTCATTTATGGGAGTCACGGCTTGAAGCGAACAAGCCGAAGGCTATTCACCATTTGTCGCAACGGTGTCCGTCACGGTTTCGGTCGACTCCTCGGCCGGAGTTGACCCGTCTGATTCAGCGGGTTCTTCCGTCACAGGCTCCGCCGGAAACTCCTGCATGGGCGACATCGTGTTGATGAATTCTTCGCTAACATCAACCACCGCATCTTCGCTGAGCGGATTGATATTCAGCCAAGTCATGCGAGTTTCTTTGGGAACGGAATCTCTCCACATGTCCATCACCGAGGCGACATCCACGTGCGGGTTGCCGCGTTTATTGCCTTCCAGCCCGCCTTGAACCGGCGCGACTGGGGCCCAAAGAATGTCGACTTGATTGCTGTCGTTGAAGAAGAACCCGCTGGTGATGCGTCCGTTTTCGTTCAGCATCAAGCGATAGTGCATGTACAGTTGTTTAGCGAGCCGAGGCCCTTTGTCCATCTCTTGCTTGGTGCTCTGGGCGTAAGTCAGATTCATCGTGACGTCGACGGCATTGGTTCCGACTTGACGCGATGAGGCCTTGTACGAGTAGATCGGGTAGTTCCAAATTTCTTTGCCCAACGTCGAATCCATCGCCACGGGGTGCTTGCCTCGACCGAGCCAATTCGTGAGGACAACGTGGAAGGTCGCGGGGTCGATGCCGTATCCGGCGCCACCGAGGAATTCGATTTCCTGATACATGTAAACTTCAGCGAGCAGGCCCTTGATGTCTGCGGGCGAAAAGCGAATACCATTTCGCGTGACGGCGTTAACCGGCTCAGCGTGCCTCATCGCGGCGGCCGTCCAACCATTGCAGTGACCATGCCAATGCGGCGTTCCCATCACAGTCCGGGTGACGCGGCGACGAAACAGGCCGGTCGTGACCTTCTTAATCGGTTCTCGGTAAGCGGTCGTATCCCAACGTTCCCAGGCCGACGCGCGTCCGCCCGTGCGAAACGCCGCATCATACTTTCTCAGCGCCCGGTGGGTCCCGCCTTGTCGGTCCGGGTAGTCATGCCCGGAATATGGGGTCCTCGATTCCGCAACTTCGCCTTCGAGCGGCAATTCCGAGAAAGTCCACTCGAGCTTTTCACCCCACCACTTCTCAAACGCCTTATCTTGCTCTTCGTACTCAGTGAGCTCTTCAGCAAACAGATCGCTTTGAGCGAACGGTGAAATGGGTGCAAACAGGAAGAAAGTCGAGATCGCCAGGATCAAACCAATACGCTTCATCGTAATTCCTCTCTCGGCGCGCTGCTAATGCTACGAGATAAATGCGCTCCGCGCTCCATGAAGCAAATCCATTCATATGTCGGTTCGGGCGAACCCCTCAAAATGCCGACTTAGGAACGTATCATCTAAAACATGGTCCCTCGCTTTTTTTGTGGCGAAAAAACCACAAACGGCAACGCCCTCGCATTCGTTGTTCGTCTGAGCGAACCATTCTGCGGATCGCGCCGCCGAAGACATCGGCCGACGCCGCAACGGAGCCGCGACAATCCCACCAATTGATGCGACAGTTCGTCCGCGGCAAACTCGAGTCGGCAGTCGGCTTCACACCGACTCGCGGTTCGGTAGATCGTCGCCGGGGGCAACGTCCTGGGCCGGCTCGGAAGGGGCTCCGCCGTTCGGTGCTTTGGCCAAGCGAACCGCCTTGACGCCGAGCCACGCCAACGCCTCGGCAAATGCAAGCAACACAATCGTTGTGACCACCATGAACGTTATTGAGCCGACGGCAACGGACAACCAACCGGCCCAGTCCAAGTTCTCGAACGGAACGGGCTTAAAAAGGAGTCGCAAGAAGGAGAGGTAAGCGCCCAAAGGCACCATAACGAGCATGATCGAAGAGATGTTGAACCGCCAGATGCGCTCAGTGCCCTGTAGTGCTTTGAGTCCAAACGCGACAAGAACTGCCATCACCAGGAAAGCCCCGAGAAAGATGGCCGGCAACGTGGCGGCCAAGGGCAGTTCAGTGATTTCGTGGAGAGCAACGCTCCAGAGAAATAAGTAGAATGGCGTAAACGCCAGGGCAAGCAATCGAAACCACAAGTGGGGCGGCTTGGATTCGCCCACTTTCGTGCTGCTCATCGCCTCAACCTCGCCAAAGTCGTTACAATTGGGCGCCCGCGCCGGCAAGAGAGGAATATCGCCCACACGGCACTCGCCAACCCCCAGCTTAGAATGAACGAAGCCGCACAGGAAGCACTCAAGCAAACCAATTTCGGCGCCTGGGACACGGCTATCGTCGTCGTCTACCTACTGGTGTCGCTGGTCATAGGTTTGTTGGTCAACCGTTACGCGGGTTCGATGGAGAACTATATTGGCGCCGGCCGTCTGGCTGGGAGTCGCCACGATGACCGGCACCGAGCTCGGTTTGGTGACCGTCATGTACTCGGCCCAGAAGGGATTCACAGGCGGGTTTGCCGCATTCCATATGGCCGTGATCGCCGGCGCCGGGACCCTGTTTGTCGGTCTTACTGGTTTCATCGTCGGACCGCTTCGTCGCATGGAAGTGTTGACGATTCCCGAATTCTATGAAAAGCGATTCAACAAGCGCACTCGAGTGCTCGGAGGCGTGATGCTGGTTCTGGCGGGCGTATTGAACATGGGCCTGTTTCTCAAGACCGGCTCAATCTTTATTGTCGGCGTGACTGGAATGGCAAGCGAAGGGCAAGCGTTGATGTGGGTAATGATTGGCTTGCTGACACTTGTGCTGGCCTACACAACGCTCGGCGGGATGATTTCGGTTGTGCTCACGGACTACATCCAATTCGTAGTGCTTTCCTTCGGGCTGCTGATGGCGACGGTCATCGCTCTGTGGTCGTTGGGTTGGCAAAATATTTTCGCTACCGTCCATCGCGAGCTCGGCGCAGCGGGCTTCGACCCGACCGTCGAGGGCGCGGGATTTGGATGGGAGTACATCTGCTGGATGGTGATCACAGCCGGCTTGATCGGCAGCGCCGTTTGGCCGACCGCTGTGGCTCGCGCACTGGCAATGGAAAGCGAACGCGCCGTGCGGCGTCAGTATTGCTGGTCGTCTATTTCCTTCGCCGTCCGCTTCATTATCCCCTATTTTTGGGGCATCTGCGCATTGGTCTACATCACATCCACCGCGGGCGGGGCCGATCTCAAGACGATCTTCTTCCCCACCGATGGCACGCCGCCTTTGGACAATCTGTACGCCACACCGCTGTTTATCGGTCGCCTGTTGCCGCCAGTCCTGCTGGGCATCGTGACCGCGGGCATGATCGCCGCGTTCATGTCCACCCACGATTCCTACTTCTTGACTTGGAGCGCCGTGATCACACAAGACATCGTGGCGCCGCTACGGCTCGACGGCATGACTACCTCGCAACGCGTCGGGCTCACTCGGATCATCATCGTGCTGCTAGGCGGCTACGTTCTCTACTGGAGCCTGTTTTATCGAGGCGGAGAAGACATCTGGGATTATATGGCGGTTACCGGCGGCATCTATTTCACTGGCGCCTTTGTGGTTCTCTTCCTGGGCATCTATTGGAAACCCACGAGTTCGACCGGCGCGCTACTGGGCCTGCTATCCGGCCTATTCATGTTGCTTGGACTGGAACCAATCCAAAAAGCCGTCGGTCTCAAGTATGAAGATTCGCCGGGCGTTTGGGTGGAGATCCTCAGCAGCCCGCAAATCGGCTTGCTCACCGTAATCGCAGCCCTGCTGTTGACGGTGGTCGGCTCTTTGGTCTTTCCAGATCCTCCAAAAGTCGCAAACCTCAAACCGGCGAAACCTACATGATTCCTTGGGAACTGATTTGGCAAGTTGTCTTTATCGCCATCCTGCTCGCCTTCGCCCTGATGTCGGTGCTCGTCACCATCTTCGGCGCGAAGGACATTGGCACCCTTGTCGGCCGACTTCGCCAATCCGAAACGGAAGCAAAGGATCTGCAAGAGACGAAAGAGAGTTAGTGGCCAATCCAGACGGGAGAGAGGGAGGGAGCGTTCGACGGCGCGATTCCTCCACGCTCGGTCGGCAGCATTCTAGTCGGCAGCATTCTAGTCGGCAGCATTCTAGTCGGCAGCATTC
>CAZWOU010000044.1:24392-33697 GCA_964635375.1 uncultured Pirellulaceae bacterium
GGCAGCATTCTAGTCGGCAGCATTCTAGTCGGCAGCATTCTAGTCGGCAGCATTCTAGTCGGCAGCATTCGAGGCGCCATCATTCTAGGCGCTCGTCCGTTCCCGACTCGGCCGCACTGGCATCCGCCGGATCGGCGACGGCCCGCGAATCGCCAGCGACCGCGTGGTTCGCAGTCATATTCAGCTGGCCCAACACGACTCCCTCGGCCGATTCGCCAGAGGTCCCAGCTTCATCTGACATGCCCTCATCGCGTTGGCGACGTTTGGCGACCACGTATCGGGCAATCTGGGGATCGCCGTCCTCCTCAGTCAGCACGTCAAAGCTGATCCCCTCTCGGTTTGCCTGATCGTCTCGCGCGCGATTCGCCATCGACCTGCAGACGCGGTGGATACTCCAACCAGTAGCCGCGCATAACACGGGAAGGAGAAGCAGAAGAATGCCTACCAGCACGATCCAGGGATGCGGCTCACCAAGAGCGCTCATCCCCAACGGCGTCAAGACGACGGAGACGATCAGTCCAAGCACGGAAAGGTAGCCAAGCGGCAAATGAACGGTGAGGAACAGGCCTCGATGCATACCGTTCTCCACGCCGGCTCGCGACAGCATTCTCAGCCCGGTGACCCACCAAAATGCGACTACAATCAGCACCAGAATCGTCAGTGCTGCACGAACTTCCAGCTCCTCTGCATTGCTGAGGGCGAGCGAAGCGCCAACGCCAACCTGCAAGAGAATCGCCAGGGAAATCAGATCGGCGATGCGAAACCGACTGCGCACTTTGAAGAGCAGCGTGCGTTCATTCAGCGGAGCGAATACGACTAGGCCGCCAAGCCAACTTGCACCCACTCCGAGCAGCAAGAAACAGATGCTCCCCAAGATGGCGTCAATCATCCGGCACCCCTCTCAGGTCGGCGGTTTCTCGCCCGCGCCTTGCCCAAAGGAACCGCATCGCCGAGCAAACTCCGGCAAAACGAAACTCGCTGTCAATGTAATGCTCGATAACATAGAACGCAAAGTAGTAGGCGCGAGCAAAACACCAGACCGCGACGGCCAACAAACAACCATGCTTCAGTGATGGCTGATCCAGCAAGATCAACAGCGAGGCGATGGCGGCACCGGCGAGAAACAGCACACCCTTCGCGACCAGCCATCGTTCCGACTGAATGTCGCCGAGAAGCTTGCTCATGTTCTTCTCCTTCAACGGGGCCGAGTCGACTGCCGTTGGTTATTCGCTGCTTCAACCTCTTCATTTCCGGTTGAATGGCGGATCTCGCCGGCCCGAGGGAGATCCTGAAATTCGAAATCTTCAGCCCGGACAAGAACGCCGCTATGCTTAGCATATCCGCTCACGGCACAATTTGGCGAACGAGCCGGCTTTCTGAGTACCCTAATCGCACGCTCTTGGCTCGAACCGCTTCGCCCGGTTCGACGGAAAAGGGCTGGTGGTAGAGCTGCCAATGCCTGGAGGCTCCAATCGCGTAGGCGATCGACGCTCCGTCCGTCTCGCAAGAGAGAGTCACTCGGCGCCGGTTCTCAAGTCGCGAGATCGAAACGCTCGGCTGGCTTGTCGCAAGTCTCAAGCCGCCCGGCCGCATTCGCTCCATCAGAATCGGCTCGGGCACTAAGCCCAGGTCGCCGACCGCCTCTTGCCAGTCCTCAACAGCTTCCCGCATCTTGGCCAGCGTATCGGCGAATGCCGGGTCTCCAGCCAGGTTTCGAGTTTCATGAGGATCGGCGACGACGTCATACAGTTCTTCGACGGGTTTGCCCATTCGCATAAATGCTGTTTCCGGCCCACGCAACGACCCGAGCGCGTTCAGCCGCCGAAGATCGACGAGGGTCGGCATGCGGTCCATGTATTCGATGTGTTGCGAATAAGGTTTTTCCGGTTCATAGTTGCGAATGTACTTGAAGCGGTCATCGCGGGCGGCGCGGATCAGGTCGAACGCCTCATCCATCCGGTCACGGTGAAAGAAGAGAAACTCCGGCGGCGCCTCTGCTCGCGGGCCCGCCATGATTCGACCGTGCATGTAGGATGGCGGGTCGATCCCAGCGATAGCCAACGTGGTTGGCGCCAAGTCCTGTGTTGAGACGAGTTCATCGACGACTCGGCCGGCCTCGATTTCGCCCGGCCAGCGAATCAGCAGCGGGATGTGGACACCCGAGTCATAGATCCACCGCTTTCCACGAGGCAAGCCGCGCCCATGATCGCTCCAGAAGATCACCACGGTGTTGTCGGCAAGACCATCCTCCTCGAGGCGAGCTAGAATCTGGCCGACCTGCCGATCCATCTCAGAAATATTGTCTTGGTACCATGCCCAATCCTTCAGCGCCTCGTCCGTCTTCGGATAAATCGGCGGAAGGTGGGCGGCCGCCGCCTGGGGGTTGTGCCGCTGGTTCGGTTTGAGTCCGCGCAGCAGCTCGGCGTGGACTTCCGCACTGTGCCGAATCTGGCTCTCGTGCGAAACGGTCAAGTTGATTACGGAAAAAAACGGTTGGCCCGACGCGCGCTCTCGCCAATCGTCATGCGAGTTGCCCTGCCGATCCCAGGTGGTAATCGGCGTATCGAATTGATAGTCCGTCTTGCTCTTGTTCGTGCAGAAGTAACCCGCGGCTCGAAGATACTCGGGGAAACACCTCACAACGGGCGGCGGTACGATCCGCGATCGCATGTGCTGTGAGCCGATCGAAATCGGATACATGCCGGTAATCAGGCCAGAGCGTACGACAGCGCAGACACCCGCAGGAGTGAACGCGCGGGCGAACCGAGCACCCTGGGCCGCCAGTCGATCCAAATTGGGCGTGGAGGCGTAGGCGTCTGCGTAGCAGCCGAGATTCGGACTAATGTCTTCGCAACTGATCCACAATATATTTGGCTGATCGGCGGCATTCCTCCGCCCTGGATCGGCGGAGGGCGTTTGATTCGAGAGATGAGACCACGTCCGTAGCGAACCGCCTGTCGCCGGACGTCGGTAATTCACCAGCCGCTTGTCGTTCTTGATCTTCCGGATGGCATTCTTGACGGCGCCCCGCACATGATAGTCGCCGCCAGTTCCGCTGTGCTTAGCAAACGAGAGTTCAAGGCGCCCGAGGGCCGATTTGGCAAGGGGTCCGAGACGGCCCAAGAATTCGGCCGACGCGCAGGCTGCGCCCCGTTCGCGATTCTCCAAGCCGTCGAGCAGCGGCTTCAAGTCCGCCTCGACGCTTGCAGTTTCCGACTCGCCTCCGACATTCTTCGAAGAGGCGCGTCGCGAAAGGGCGTAAGCGACCGCCAAGCGGACGCCCATTGATTGGTCGCTCTGATGTTGGAGCAAGGCGTCGCGCCAAGGCTTCTTTAGCTGGCCCAGATCTCCGAGGTGGCTGGCGGCCCAATAGCGAACGGATTCGTCCCGGTCAGCCAACATCTCCACATACATGTTGGCGGCGGGCTTGCCAAACAGCCCCACCGACTTGGCGGCTCGCAGGCGGATTGTCTCCTCGGTCGACTTGAGGTCCGCAGCCCATTGGACCAGCGTTCGACCTGCTACTCGGACTCGCACACTCTCCTGTCCAGCGGATGTCCCAACGAGTAGACACGCGCCGATTAGCGCGATTGTCGCTCTCCGTCCCATCAACATCCCATTCTCCCAGCCAGGCAAAGTTGCCAGCCTTGCGGAAGCTATCTGAACGCACGAGGTCGCTAGTCCTCGGCTCGCCTAATTCGGCCAAACCACACGGCCCGCAACCTTCATCTTAATCTGCCAAAGCGTCTTGCCGCCTGTGATATAGAGCGTCTTTCCTTGCGGCCCGCCAAAGCAACAGTTCGTCACCATATCTTCCGGCACCGGAATGTGTCCGAGGAGCTTTCCCCTTCGTGAGAAGACGTATACGCCCGCCGGGTTGTCGGTGTTTTGGTTGACATAGGTGCGATTCGCCCCTCCCGTAACGTAGATATTGTCTGCCACGTCGATGCACATCCCGTCGCCGCCGCGTCCCTTGCCAAAATCAAAGAACTCCTTGCGATCGCCAGTCGGCATGCCGTCGCCATCCAACTCAAACGCGAAAACCTTGCGAACCGGTTTGAGTGGATGATTGTCGACGACGAAGAGGATCCGATTGTCCGCGGATAATGCCAGCCCGTTCGGGCGAGCAATCTGATCGGCGCCCAGCACGCGAACGACATTACCGCCATCGGCGTCGACTCGGTAGACTCCCTCCACATCCATTTCCAGCTGATCTCGCTCAGCGCCGTAATAGGGATCCGAAAAGTAGATTCGTCCTTGCTTGTCGATGCAGAGGTCATTGGGGCTGTTGAACCGTTTTCCCTGATAGCGATCGACAATCACCGTCCGTTTCTTGGTTGTCACATCAATACTGGCAATTCGTCGACCGCCGAGTCCTCCTCGCTCATTGCCTTCGCAAGCAATCAGCGTTCCGGCAGCATTGAACATCAGCCCATTCGCGCGGCCGCTGGGACGAAGGAACACATCCGCCGACTCGGCTCCGGCATTCAGTCTCATGATGCGGTTGTTGGCGATGTCGGTGAAGAACACACTGCCGTCGCGGTGGTAGGCAGGGCCTTCGGTAAAGACCAGTTCGGTCGCGGCCTCCACTTGCTTGCCGGCCACTTGACTTGGAAGTTCTTCCGCGCGAACTACCGAACAACCCAGGAGCGCGACAACCGCTCCACTCAATGTGACAAGAACGCGAAAAATGGACATCGTCAACTCCGGGATCTCAATGGTGTGTGGCCTGCAGGGGAAAACCAGAATCGCCCACAAATCAAGGTCAGGAGAAAGGGAATCTCACCCAGTCGCAAAACACAAGTATCGATCGGGCGAAATCCCCGACAACACCACTTCCTCCAGCAACACATCTTCCTCCAGCGACACTCGGGCGGCAAGACGCTAACGGTTGTCCGCGGTGCTGCCTTTCCACGTATCCGATCGTCCGGGGGTCGCGGGCAGGCCGGCAGAATTAAAGAGGTTGCAGATGGGGTTGTCCGCCCAGGCGTATCGAACCGCGACAGGCTTCTCAACTTCTGCACAAACGACTTCCACCCGAGTTGTGCCCTTGAGCGTTCCCGTGGCCTCGTAGAACTTCTTATCCTCGCCGGCCACAGCGAACCCAACGACATTTCTCGTGTCAAACGTCCTCAACCCTTGAGCGACATGCTCAAAGGTAACCACCACCTTGCCGTCGTCGAACTTGACGTCCGACATACGGGGACTTTGGTGGGCGATGTCGACTTGATATTCGTTGGCCAGCGCCCACCGAGCCAGCCGCTTGGCGACGCCCTGTTTGTTCTTGGGGTGAATGTCCTTTCCTTCGCCAATGTCGATGATGACTGCCTCACCCACATGCTCAAGACGGTCCATCGTCATCGTCTGGGCTTCGCGGAGTTCAGCCCAATCACTCGGCGCGGGAGCGTCTTTCTCATCGCGAAAGTCGGCCAACTGAACGTAGTAGAAGGGAAACTCACCTTGTCCCCAGACGTCTCGCCAGTTCTGAATCATCAGTGGAAACAGATCGCGATATTGGTAGGCTCGCGAGGCGTTCGATTCACCTTGATACCAAACCGCTCCACGGATCGCGAAAGGCACGACGGGCATCAGTCTGGCGTTGAAGAGATTGGCTGGGCGATGCTGCCCGGTCAGTTGATTGCGAGGCGCGCGAGGTCTGCGTGGCGCGGGTTGTCCCGCCTTGCGGGCGGCCGCAGCCTTGACCTTCCAGGCCTTCAATTGCGATGCGTGTTTTGCCTGGACGGCCTCCCAATCGAACTCGCTCTCGATCTTCTCCCAGCGTTGCATCAAGGGAGCGTAGAGCTCCTTTCCGTCTAGCAAGTCTCGCCGAACCCACGACTCGCAGGATGAACCGCCCCACGCGTTATCAATCAAGCCGACGGGAACGTCCAAGGTCTGGTGAAGTTGCCGGCCGTAGAAATAGCCAACGGCGGAAAACCCTCTAACCGAGTCGGGCGAACACTCGGCCCAAGCGCCCTCAAACGTCTCCAGAGGAGCCTGGGCGCCTTGAGTGCGAACTTGTATTAGACGAATCTGAGGGAATCTGGCGGCTAACGATTCCAGGTCAGCGTCGCGAGACGACTGTACCGCCATCTGCATGTTGGATTGGCCGGAACAAACCCAAACCTCGCCGACGAGGACATTGCTCAAGGTGATCTTGTTCTCGCCGGTAATCACAACCGAGATGGGATCCCCGGTCTTCAGGGGCGCCAGACGCACGAGCCATTTGCCATCGGGCCCAGCTTTCGTCTCATGCTTTTGTCCCCTCTCGGGGATGGAAACCGTCACAGCCTCGCCCGGCCCGGCCCACCCCCACAACGGGGCCTCAGCATTTCGTTGAAGGACCATATTGCTGCCAATGATGGCCGGCAGTTTGACTTCAGCCAACGAGACCGAAACCGAAAATCCCAGCAATCCGAACACCGCAAAGCCCAGCGAAACCAAAGCTCTCATAAGTCTCACCCTTGGATCCTAAGTTCCTCATCCACAATGTTGCCACTTGGCGTCTTGTGCATGTTGGATGTTCTTCTGCAGGGCGTCAACCTGCAACCCGATGTTAAAGTGTTTCGACTGCGCAGTTACTGCCGGTGGAATTCGCAATCGGCAAGCCAACCCGCAAAAACGTCGATAGCCACTTAAGCCGCATATTCCTGGCAACCAATACATCACAATCGAGGTGGAACGATGTCACGGACCCTGTTAGGAATCGCTCTGTTGCTAGGCTTCTCAACGACGCTTGCGGCAGATGAGCCTACATCGGCGTCACCAACTCCGGCCATGCGGCAAGCCCCTGCGGTACGCGTGGCGAGACTGGTCGACCAGCTCAACACGCGATCCGACACGAGGCGGTCTTACGTCCCAGTCTTTCGCAACGAGAGCGAATTTGTTGGCGAGACGGCAAACGCTCCGCACCACCAAACCCACTTCCACACGGATCGTTACGGCTACACGCCCACCTGCCGTTGCGACAACGACGGCTTCGCCGACGGACTTTGGGCCGGCTATTGCGAGACTCGGCGAACATCTTGGTATTCGAACTGGATGCTCGGCCGCTGGCGCAACAACTGTTCCTGCGGCGACTGCCTAAAATCAGACAAGTAGGCAGAGATTGGGGCAACCACCGCCGAGCGGATCCGACCAAGCCGCAGCGGTTCGCTATTCTGGCTGTACGGCCTCGCCCTTGAGAGCCATGATTCGGCCAGAGGTGCGGAAGAAGATGACGCCGCCCGCAACGGCTGGCGTCGCGTGGCTCGCTTCTCCCAGACTCGTTCGACCCAACTCCTTGAACTTCTCGCCAGCTTCGATGACCACAGCGACTCCGTCGACGTCGAGGCATACAAGGCGGCCGCCAACGCAAATCGGCGAAGCAAAGAAGTTCCCCCCGATCCGCTTCTGCCAGATCCGCTTGCCGGTCTTGAACTCCAGGCATGTCACGATTCCCGTGTCGGACCAGAGAAACAAACGCCCTTGATAGATGATTGGCGTGGGCACATGCGGCGCCGCACCTTGAGTGACCCGATAGAGTTCTTTGGCCTGGCGGGCGTCAGTTTGCGAGCCGCCACTCACATCCAATGCGACGACTAACTTGTCGCCAGTTCGCGCGCCGCTACTGGCAATGACAACTCCTTGACTGACGACCGGCGACCCGATGGCCCGCTGTGGGGCGCGACCAAAGGGATCAACCTTCCAGCGAACATCGCCGCTCGCAAGATCGACCCCAATCACGCCTTCGAAGCAATGAGAGAACACAACCTCGTCGCCAGCTTCGCCTGGAAGCACGCAGGGCGTTGTGTAACAAGCTCGCTTGCCGTCGCGCTCGATCCGCCAAACCGGTTTTCCGCTCTTCGCGTCAAACGCACCCAGAAAGCTCCCCGCCTTGTGATCGTTGGACAATAACAACAGCCCCTTATGAACGACAAGCGATACTGCCGGGCCTTGCCCGTGTTTGTAGGGACCGATCTGCGTCCGCCATCGCTCCTCGCCATCATGAGAAAGAGCGATTAGATGGCTTTCATCTGGCGCCTGCAGCAGCACGAAGACGCGATCTTGATCGACCGCTGGCGTGCTGCTGGCAAAACTGTTGTTCTTGTGGGTTCGCTGCTTCGGCAAGGGAAATGTCTTCCGCCACGACTCCTGGCCCGTCGCGGCGTCCAACGCAATAAGATAGCGTTCGCTGGCTTCCTTGTCGGCCGACGTCACAAAGAGACGACCGCCCCATACGACCGGGGACGAATGACCGCGGCCAGGAAGGTCGGTCGACCACAGATAGCTACGCTCGTCCCACTCAGCCGGTATCCTCGTCGACTCGCTGACGCCGTCCCCGTTGGGGCCGCGAAAACGAGGCCAATTCGATTGGGAGTAGCACGCTTGCGAGCACAGTGTCGCCAACAGCCAGAAGGCAGACGGAACGAGCAGGCGAGTTCCAAGTAGCAGCGTCAGTTTCATCTTGTCTCCAAAGCGTGGAAGCTTTCTCGGATCAATAGTCAGATACTCCCCAAGGGGCGGCGCAAGTCAGCAGCCTCGAGGAATTATTGGCGCCCAGGCAAGGCAACCTGCTCTAGCTCGCCGGCCTATGGCGCAGCAACCGCTCGCTCCTGCTTGGAGACGTTCAGCGCGACCTCTCGCCGGATGCTCTCGCGGGTGAAGTGAAGCGTCTTCTTCCGCCCGCCAACCTTGAAGATCATCGTGTTGACTTGGTCCTCCTCGAGGTCGAGAAAGAGTCGATTCTCAAAGGTGAACTCGGCAGGGGAGTTCTGCATGGGAAACTCAAAGTAGAGCCACACATGGTGAATCTCCACTTCCATCCCAACCCATTTGAGCTTCACCCGTTTCTTATCTGCTTCTCTGTCGACTGGGTCTCTGCCCGCTGTGTCTCTGGCGGCTGTGTCTCTGCCGGCTGGGTCTCGTACATACAGGGCCAACCTCGAATTCACGTAATCAGCCGTGGGTCGATCTGCGGTCGCCTCCCCCGACTTCAACACAACCTTGGCTCCTTTGGCACGTCGCCGAAGCGACTTTTCCAAGTCAGCGGCGTTGACTCGAATCGCCACCTCAAGCGACTTGGATTGTCGATTCCATTCCGCCTCCCCGATGGTCACATGTGAGGGGTGGGCGACGGCCTCACCCGAAAACCAGGCACTCGTCGCAAGCACGATCACAACCGGGACCACGCTCCGCCAGTTCGTCTTAGGAGCAGCCATTACTCGGCCCCCTCTGCAGAGTCCTTCTTGTCCGCGTCCGAAGCACTTTTCTTCGTCTCCGCCGCCTTCTTAGCCTCCGCCGCCTTCTTGTCCGCCGCCTTCTTG
>CAZWOU010000044.1:33797-40214 GCA_964635375.1 uncultured Pirellulaceae bacterium
TCCGCCGCCTTCTTGTCCGCCGCCTTCTTGGCTTCCGCCGCCTTCTTGGCTTCCGCTGCCTTCTTGGCTTCCGCTGCCTTCTTGGCCTTGTCCTCGCGTTTCTTCTTGGCGTCGCGAGCCGACTGCATTTCGTTTCGCGACTTGCCCGCCTTGTAAAGCTGGAAGCGGCTTTTGGAGATTCGGGGCGGGAAGATGTTATTATCGATATCGACGTCCGCCGTTTCCAATCGGGGATCGAGACGAATCTGCCTGACTTCTTTTTGCGTGATGATCAGTTTGGAAACCTTGAGATGATTGCGACGCCAGATCTCAGCCGGGACTCGAACAACTTGCTTCGAGCCGTCGGTAAACTCGAGCTCCATGATGATCGGCATCACCAAGCCGCCCTTGTTGCTGAGGGCAACCACGTAGAACTTGTCCTTGCCAGCGAGTTGTTTTCGCTGTGCTTCGGAGAGCGATTTCAAGTAGCGGGCGAGTGCTTCGCGATCCGCGTCGGTAATTCCCAGCCCATCGTTCTCGTTGTAGAAGTCCTTCAGACTGGGATAGCGGTCGATGCGTTTCGGCAGTTCTTTGTTCCGCTCCTGGGAGAGCGTCGTTGGCTGCAATTTCCGCTTATCGGCTTGGTCTTTCTTGGTGTCAGCCTTCTGCCCACTGCTCGCGACGTAGAGGGAGACGCTGTCGATCGCGATATCAACGTGGTCGGTTGAATAGAACCAGCCCCGCCAAAACCAATCGAGATCGACGCCCGAGGCGTCCTCCATCGAGCGGAAGAAATCGGCAGGCATGGGGCGGCGGAACTTCCAGCGACGGGCGTATTCCTTGAACGCATAGTCGAACAGTTCGCGGCCCAATATGGTCTCGCGAAGGATGTTTAGGGCCGTTGCCGGTTTGCCATAGGCATTGGGTCCAAACTGCAGAATCGACTCCGAATTAGTCATGATCGGGACCTGACTCTGACTCTTCATGTAGGTGACAATACTCTTGGGCTCGCCTCGTCGCGAGGGATACTTGTCCTCCCATTCCTGCTCCGATAGGTACTGAAGGAAGGTGTTGAGTCCTTCGTCCATCCAGGTCCACTGCCGCTCATCGCTGTTCACGATCATGGGAAAATAGTTATGTCCCACTTCGTGAATCACGACCGAGATCAAGCCGTACTTAGTTCGCTTGCTATACGTGCCGTCCTTTTCCGGGCGAGGACCGTTGAAGCAAATCATCGGGTATTCCATGCCGTAGACCGGACCATTGACCGATATCGCGACGGGGTAGGGGTAGGCGAACGTGTAGCGAGAATAGACGTTCAACGTGTGGATGATCGAGTGTGTCGAGTACTTACTCCAAAGCGGCTCAGCCTCATTCGGATAGTACGACATAGCCATCACTTGATTGCCTTCGACATCGTGGCCCTGAGCGTCCCAGATAAACTTGCGAGACGAGGCAAAGGCAAAGTCTCGCACTTGGTCAGC
This sequence comes from uncultured Pirellulaceae bacterium, assembly GCA_964635375.1. Classification (GTDB taxonomy): domain Bacteria; phylum Planctomycetota; class Planctomycetia; order Pirellulales; family Pirellulaceae; genus CAZMNY01. Next base: position 35,261 of record CAZWOU010000044.1, read on the forward strand.
TTTGAAGATCCACGTCTTCTTCCCCTCTGGTTTTGTCGTTTGATTTGCCTTGGCTTCTTCGGGAGTCACAACGAAGGCAGGTTCCTTGGCCGTCTTGGCCGCCCGCAGCCGCTCGCGTTGTTCCTCGGTCAGCACCTGCTCTTCGTTGAGCAAGACGCCCGTGGCAGCGACCACATGATCGTCGGGCGCCGTGATGCGAACCAAGTAGTCGCCCATTTCTAGAGTGAATTCACCGCGGCCGAGATACTGCTTGTGTTGCCACCCAGTGGCATCGGAGTATGCCGCCATGCGCGGATACCACTGGGCGATTTCGTAAATGTAGTTCTTGTCCTCTTCAAAGAACTCGTACCCAGTTCGCCCGGAGACGAGCTTTGAATTGTTGATTGCGTAATTCCAGGCGATTCGAAACGTAAACGTCTCACCCGGCGCGAGAGGCTTAGGCAATTCGATTCGCATCATGGTCTTGACGACCGTGTGCTTCAAATCGTGGTTGGCAGCGTCCTTGACCGTCGTGATCGTGACCCCTCCGTCGAACGACTGCCGAGCGAGGACGCGGTCGAGCGAGGAAAACGACGTGCGTCCCATTGAGGGAGCCGTCTCAGTCAGTGCTGCATCGGAGTCCTTGGCGAAAAGGTTCGGGTCCAACTGCATCCACAAATAGCGAAGCGTGTCTGGCGACCGGTTGCTGTAGGTAACTGTCTCGCTGCCGGAGATCCGCTGGTTGACGTCATCCAATTCGACATCGATCACATAATTGGCCTGCTGTTGCCAATAATCAGGACCAGGGGCGCCGGACGCCGTTCGAAAACGGTTGGGCGTCGGCAATGACTCTTCGAGTTGCCGAAACTTGTCTTCCTGGGCATATTTGCGGTTGCTGACCGTTTGCGCGGTCGCCGATCCGCACAGAACAGCGGCGAGCAGGACAAAACCGCACAGTACTCTCACGGTCCTCATTCTCTCGGTTGTAAGGCGGGTTAGACCAATGCCAATGGGCAGTGGGCTCTGGGGGCGAGTTCTCGGGTGATGAAACAAGTTGATCATGGCGCGCACATCTCGTCGGTGGTTTGAACCAATGTTGCAATCGTCGTCGCTGTTGGGATCGATCTCGGTCAGCCGAGATTGTTCGTTCCGCGTCGTCCAGAATGACTTGGCGCGGATGCACGGGCGTCGCCACGCTGGGGACGCTGTTCGCGGGGCGCTCGTCAACCTATTATTAGAATTGACGGCAACTGCAAGGACAAGCTGCGGGTTTTCGTTTCGCCGCCAAATTGATCAACCAACCGGCCTCAGCTGCGGCTGGGACGGCGGGAAAGGCGGTTCCAGCAGGCCCTCCACCCGAGAGCGGCAGCGGGCAGGGAGAGGTGCCGGATCCAGCCTGTGAAAGCAACGCTGGCTGGAAATCCAGTCAAATCAAGGTTTTTTTGTGACTAACCCGGCAAACCTAGGAATGATACTGTGATGACTGGGCCTTCCCTGCCGAATGGAGAGACAATGACGGGTCGCCTCAGACGTTTGCCGGCCGACTATTAAGGAGCGTCCCCAACATGCCAACCTACGTGTATGAAGTGATCGTGAAAGAGGGCGAGGCAGGCGAGCGATTCGAGGTGATTCAATCGATGTCGGACGAGCCGTTGTCAGTCCACCCGGAGACTGGCGAGCCGGTTCGGCGAATTATCCTGCCGCCGAATATCGCCGGACGTTGGACGGACCGCACGGTCAACAAGAATGTCAACGACGATAAGAAGCTTGAGCGACTCGGATTCACCAAGTACGTGAAGACCGAAACCGGGCGATATGAGAAGACCGCCGGCTCCGGTCCCGATGTGATCAAGCGTGGGAAGCAGGACACCTAGAGTCACAACGTCTGGTCACGGGCAGGAGAGTCGATGCAATCGCTCCAACCGCATCGATTCATACGTTTTGTAAGTCGTTGACACCAACTCAATTCAGGCCGTTGGGGAAAAAAGGCTAGTATTCAGCTGGCCACCCAATTCTGACCTTAACCCATTTCGCCAATTGTTTGCCGCCAAATCCTCTTTTGGTAGCCCAAGGGAGTCAATCATGCCCGAGGTATTTTCCGTCCCTGCGGACATCAAAGCTCGTCAGCGGATGCTCAGCGAAAAACAGCTCGAAGCCGCCCGTAAACGAGAAGAAATCCAGCGCGATCCCCCCAAGAAAAGTCTCGCCGAACAGCAGGCCTGAGCAAGTTCCGCACGGCCCAGCGGAGGTCCTCTAGGAAGGCGCGGGGCATTTTGCGTCCTGTCTCTGCCCGATCTCCACGTGAAGATGGACATCGTCAGACTGGCATTGCCACCCAAGCAGACTTGGTTAATGAGCCTTCCGCCACCAACGCCCCGCCACGCTCACTGGCGGCGGTCGGCTGGGCTGGCTTCCCCTCTCGTGACGCTGTCCGTTTGCCTCTTGGGAATGTTACTCAATAGGACGGCCCCACGAGCGATCCGACAATGCTCGCCGCCCCCGGCAGCCCCGCCCGCTCCCGCGCGCCGATCGCGTTCCGGCCCATTCTTCGCCGTTTCGCATTGCCAACGCCGTGACGACAAGAATCGGACGCGTTGAATCTCTTAGTTCTCCCCAGAGAATGGACATAGGCTTTGAATAGCCCCATTCCGCGTTTTGTGCTTGATTTCGGCCGTTTTTCTCCCCGCCCCCCCGAATGAACTAGAGTTGTTCGCAGATATATACGTTCTCTAATTCCTGAGCGGGGCGAGCGAAGTGCAAAATAGGCGTACGAGAATCCTGGTCGTCGACGACAGCGAGCTTGCGAGGACCCAAATCTGTGAAGCGCTCGCTGGCGAGGGCTACGACACGCAGACCGCTAGCGACGGAGCGACTGCCCTTTCAATCGCCGAAGAAAATCCTCTGGATATAGTCTTAGTTGACAAGGGGATGCTAGGCATGGACGGATTCGAATTGCTTCGTCGATTAAAAGAGGATCGCTGTACCGCCAGTGCGTCGGTGGTCATGGTGACAGGTGACGCCGATCCAGAGACCTTAGTTCGAGCGCTGGATAAGGGCGCGGCTGACTTCATACAGAAACCCTGTTCCCCGTCGGTCGTACGGGCCCGAGTTCGAGGGGATGTCCCATTCGTTGTTGAAACTCTTGATGGTCTCGCAGGTGGAAATCTAGGTGTTTGAGTTTGGACTTACAATGGCTCGCCGCGTTTTTTGATCGCATGCGATCAAAAAATGCGGCGAAGCCGTTCAGGCAGAGGGGACGGAGGGGCGTTGCAGAGCTGCGATCAGCGACGGCAGCGAGGCGTGACCCCGAATGCGATTGAAGCCTTTTTCCGCGTACAACAACGCGTACGAAAGCCAGCGGCTCGCTTGGTCGGTCTCCTGCCTAAACCGTGTCACGCGGCCAAGCTTGCGACGAGTGTTCAAGAACGAGTTCTCGATCGCGTTGGTGCTCAAAAGAGAACGGTGAAGCGTGCTGGGAACTTCCAGGCGGTGTAACGCCAAAAGGTCTTCCTCCGCTTCATGCAAACTCTTGAGTGCTTCGAGGTTAAGCGGCCGAAGAAAGGACTCCATTTCGCCGAACACTTCCAATGCCGCGGCGTATCCCTGGACGCTGCGAAGACGCTTGAACAATCTCGCTAGTTCGCCCCAGTGCCGCTTGGAAAGCTTGCCCTTGATGTTTCGCTCCTTATGCACAAGGCAACGTTGAATGACTGAGTCAGGAAAGAATTCCTTGACCGCTGCGCGAAGTGCATCACTACCATCGAGAAGACCCAGCAACCGGTGCTCACATTGGAAACCCCGCGATACGATTCGGCGGACCAATTCCTGAGAAACCTCCAGGTTTTCACTGCTGCCAAGAGCAAAGTCGAGCACATGCTTACAGCCCTCGTAGTCGATCCCAATCGCGACGACGGCAACCTGCTCCTTACTGAGACGAATGCCGTCGAGCATCAACACACACCATTTCTCTGCCGCCAGATCTTTGCCTCGCAAGGCGTCGATGAACTTGCTGCCTGCCTCTTGCCACAGTCGCGATGCATTGGAGCGGCTCACGCCCGGGGAGTTCGGCTTGATCGATGCCATCTCGCGCGTGCTCACCCCCGACATGATCGCTTGAACCACTTGAGCTTGAAGTTGCTCCGGATCCTTCGCGACTCGGTAGCTGGAGAGTTCCACCTCCCGGCTCGATCCGCTCGCGTCGGTGCGACGCACTCGCGGCCGAGTGATGGCCTCTCGCTCGCCTTCGTAGAGAACGCGTCCCGGACCGCTGCCGGCTCGGTAGTGATCGCCTCCATCGCGTGAGTGCTTGGCGCCACATAGCTGAGTCACCTCAGCGGCCATGACTTCACAGATTATCTCTCGCACGTGACCGCGAAGGAACTCGCGAAAAATCTGCCCGGTTTCAGATGCGGAAACTTGCCCCAAAGTCTGCAAAAGACTAACTTCGTCCATGATGGTCTCCCCGTCGGTTGCTGCCGACGAAAACTGGAAAGTTGCAAAGGGCAAATTTTGCCCTTCGGGAGACCATCTTTCAACTTTCAACAATTATTTGGACGCTTCCTGTTGTTTGTGACACCGCTTTCAATGAAAGGGCATCGGGCGCCGCCGAGTAGATTGTAGCCGCTGGCCCGGTTGTCCCGCCCTGAAACTTGTTTTTTGCCGCTGGTGCCGCTAGGGTGATTGGCTCGGTTTCACCCCTTGCGGTGCACCACGAAGCAACAGATGCCGACCACTAAGGAGTTACTGATATGCATTTCACTGCAAGAGAGCTGGGGCTAAATTCGAGAAAGCATGTGGTCTTAGTGGCGAGCATCCTCTCCATGTCGATCGCTGGATGCGATGTCCCCACTCCTGTTTCGATCAGCGGTGATGGAAGATGCATTTCGTATGTGTCAACTGATGAGGGCGACGTTTACATGCTGACGAGCCCTGAGATCAATCTCAAGAAACGCTCCTCGATAAACTTGACTATGGC
>CAZWOU010000045.1:0-19743 GCA_964635375.1 uncultured Pirellulaceae bacterium
TCAACGCAGACGCGGCCGAACGGGCGGAGTTGTGGGAGCATCTCTCAACCGCTTCGGAGTTGGTGGACGCGCGCAACATATCGGCGAAGTTCGACGATTCGGGCGATCGTCGCGTATTGAAGCTCGACGCGTCGGGGCTCGGCTCAAGATCAGGAATCGCCTGGATTGCAATCCCGCCACCCGCCGGCGGCTGGAAATTGGGGCACGCCAAGAGCATCCAAGCCAGCGTTACAAATAGCGGGCCGAAACCTACGCTCACGACACTCTGGGTCGTCGCATCCAACGGATGGGCCGCAGTCGGAGGAGCCGGCACGCTGGAAGCCGACGAAACGAAGACGCTCAGCTGCAACCTTCGGGAAGCCTATCCCGACGGCACACCGAAATTGGACCCAAGCAAGATCACGCAAGTCCGCATCATGGTTCAGAGGGTCAGCACGGCATCCCTGGCTGTGTCCAAGCTGGTGGCCGCCGGGACAGCCGGCGACTGGGTGCGCCCGCCTGGGCGTCTCGATGTGCCGGACATGGTTATCGGAAAGCCCGCGGCCGGGCAACGCGTTCGCTATCAACTTTCCACCGACGCGGGCAACGAGGTCTACTCCGCCCTCTATCTGCCTGTGGGCTGGGAGCCCGGTAAACGCTATCCGGTGATCGCAGAGTTCCCCGGCAACATCTTCTACAACGCCTCCAAGTGCTGGTCGACCGGACGCCCCGAACAATGCGCCATGGGCTACGGCATCGGTTCGAAAGTGGACGTCATCTGGGTCAGCCTGCCCTTCGTTGATCGGAAAACGGGACAGATTGCAGAGAGTGGATTTGGCTCAAATGAAGGCGAAGACACCACCAGCCACGCGCTGGCCGTCATTGATGACATTTGCGCGAACTGGGGTGGTGACCGAAAGAGACTTTTTCTGAGCGGTTTCTCCCGCGGCGCGATTGCCTGTGGCTACATCGGGTTGAGAAATGACACGATCGCCAAGCGGTGGAAGGGCTTCATCGCCTGCCAGCACTACGACGGATCGGCGTGGCGTCAGTCCAATATCAAAGACGCCGTGGAGCGTGCGCCCCGCTTTTCCGGAAAGGCGATCTTCCAAGTCGATAACATGCAAGAGAAATATCAACCGGTTGTTGACGCCACTAACCCCAAAGCGGAATGGACGTGGACCAAGTCGGGATTGGGTTACCATGCAACAGCGATGTTCCTGGATGACCGCCCCGTCATGAAACAACTACGACAGTGGTTTCGCTCCTTGGTCATCGCGCCCCAGTAAGCTCGTTACTGACGTGGTTAACGACGGCGAGATTCTCGATTATGATTGTTGACTGAACAGTCAGCGGCGCTGACAGGCGATTGTCCGGTCGCAGCTGCTCGCGTTAGAACTTCACTTGCGTCAATCGCGCCCACTCGGTCCATTTCTTCGCCAGGTCCGAAACCTTCGCTGCCTGATCTTCCGCCAGATTGCGAGTCTCCGTTCGGTCCAGACTCAAATCGTAAAGCTCCCAACCGGTCTTCTTGTTTTCCCAGACGGCTTTCAGGTTGCCTTCGCGAACCGCCCGGTGCCCTCCCCAGTGCCAGAATAGAGGCGAGGGCCGCTCGACCTTCTTCTTCTCTCCGCTCAACACTGGCAGCAGGCTGATGCCATCGAGCGGCAGCAAAGCGTCGCCGTTCTCATTCGTCTTCGGGTAATCGCCGCGGGCGGCCTCGAGAAAGGTGGGGAGAAAATCGATGATGTGTCCGACTTGGTGATTCACCTGCCCCGGCTTGATCTTGGCCGGCCAGCGCACGACGAGCGGCGTGGCGATGCCTCCCTCGTGCGTCCGGGCCTTGTAGCGGCGAAAGGGCGTGTTCTGTGCGTAGGCCCAGTTCGGCCCAACGTGTGAATACCACTGCTTAGGGCCGGGCCGGTGCTCGGTGTTGTTCGCGCCGCCCGGCGTTTCGGCGCAAGCGCCGTTGTCACTGAGAAACAGGATGAGCGTATTGTCGGCGATCCCGAGTTCGTCCAACGCTCCGAGCACGCGGCCGATATTCTGGTCCACCGAATCGATCATGGCTGCGTAGACTTCCATCCGCAGCATCTCCCATTCTTCATCGTCTGATTTGCCTGTGTCGAAGGGCCGGTTGTTCGGATTCGGGCCGGTTTCGGGAAAGACGACCGGGTCGATCAGGCCCAACTTGATTTGCCGCCCATAGCGGGCTTTGCGGAGCGCGTCCCAGCCATCCTTGTACTTGCCTTTGTATTTGACAATGCTCTCCGGTTTGGCGTGGATCGGATAATGCGGAGCGGTGTAGGGCAAATAATGAAAGAAAGGTCTCTTGGTCGCGGCGTGCGCCTTGATGGTTGTAATCGCGTGATCGGTGAAGGCGTCCGTCGTGAAGAAATCCTCCGGGAATTCGGTGATTCGCAAATCATCCTGCCCAAAGAACCTCACTCGGCCACCCTTGAATTTCGGATCCCGAAATGCGGGGTCGAAGAAATTGCAACAACCGTCCCACAATCCATAACTGCGTTCAAATCCGCGATCCGTCGGACGGTGCGGCTTTCGTGAACCGTTGTGCCATTTGCCGCTGAGTCCTGTCTGGTATCCAGCCCCCTTCAGCGCCTCTCCAAGCGTCAGCATGTTCTTGTTAAGAAGTTCAATGCCGCGTCCGCCCTTGCGAGGATAGAGCCCCGTCAAGAGGCTCGCCCGGGTCGTGGTGCACTTACCGTTGTTATAGAAGTTCGTGAACAGCATCCCTTCCGCAGCAATCCGGTCGATGTTAGGCGTCGCGATCTCCGAGCCGTAACAACCGATGTCCGACCAGCCCATATCGTCAACCATGATAAGGACGATGTTGGGGCGCGAGACCTGCTCGGCGCTGACCGTCTTCGTTTGAACGACTTGTGTAACAAGTAGCGCAACGACCGAATTGGTCAGGACCATTATTCTCTGGCATCCGGCCGACGTCATGGCAGGGAACTGAAACATGATGCATCCTCTTGTTCAAGTTGCGCGTGCACTGGGCTCGATATTCTCTCGTTCACCACCGCGCTAACGGTGTATAAGAAAGACCAAGGGCCAGGGGCGGAACGTGTCAAGCAGCCCCTTGGCGACAAAGAACCGAAACGGGTCCCGGCTTCATTGTCTTACCCCTGAATTCCACCGTCAATTCCCAGCGGCTGAAGAGTTTTCTCATCCTTTATTTCGCCCTGGAATTACGGCGGTGCAAGATGAACGGGCGCCTAAGGGGTCTAGTGTGCGTCATCCTCTACGCCACTACTGATGAGCAGCAGCGTTTCTCACGCGATCCCATTTCTCATCGAATGCAGGATGGTCAAGAACTTCAGGATTGATGGCGCCGTGAGGGCGTTGGCCGCGAGAAAGATCGAGCAGACTCTGACAGGCGGTGCGGCCGATGTCCCGGAAGAGTTCGTCGGTCCAGGCAATCGAGTGGGGCGCGAGCAGTACGTTGTCCAGTTCACCAAGACGGTGAGGCGTGACGACTGGTTCATTCTCGAAACAATCTACGGCTGCTCCGGCGATGCTTCGGCTGGCGAGTGCATCATAAAGTGATTCCTCGTCAACGATGCCCCCTCGCGCCAGATTCAACAGGTATGCATTTGATTTCATCAGCCCCAACTGGTCGGCGCCAATCAGCCCCCGCGTCTGCTCGGTGAGGGGACAATGGAGCGAAACAAAATCCGCAGTTGAGAGGAGTTCCTCCAGTTCGACCTGTTCGGAGAACTTTGAGACAACGACATGGTCATGTCCTTCGAACCTGTCGAGTCCGAAATCGGCATAACGCGCCGCGCCGGATTCGTCGTAGAAGTCGGCTGTCAAAGCAATACGGAAAGGGGTCTGTTTGGACATAGGGCTTTGCACCGAGTGAAGCTTCGTCTCCAGCCGAGAGCCCATTGTCACCAACTCTTGCATCGCCCGTTTCCTGCTTACGTTTCTCGGCAACCGCGGCCTTCAACTCCCGGCGCTGCTTCTGATAGGCGGCGATCTTGGCCTGGGTCCATTGGGTCGAACGCTGGAAGCCGATCTGATTCTCGGCAGGCAGAAACGGAACGTCCGGCTCGGCAAATTGAGTCGTCGAAAAGGCAGCTTGTACACTGTAGTAATCGCGAGTTGGTATCGGGTCGAACTTGTGATCGTGACACTTCGCACAGAGCAATGGATGACCAAGGAAAGTCTGACCGACGGAATCGGTCACATCATCGAGCCACTGCTGGCGCGTCAAACGGAATACGCTCATGCTGGTTTGTTCCCACGGCCCCATCCGCAAGAACCCAGTCGCAATGAGATTCTCGGAGTTGCCGGCGTCGATTTCATCGCCGGCAATCTGCTCGCGCACGAAGGCGTCGTACGGCTTGTCTTCGTTGAATGAGCGGATCACGTAGTCGCGGTATCTCCACGCATTGGGGCGGGCGTAGTCGTTGGCCAAGCCGGCCGAGTCCGCGTACCGAGCAACGTCCAGCCAGTGCCGTCCAAAATGTTCGCCGAAGTGGGGAGATGACATCAGATCGTGAGCGGCAGCCAGCACCGCCGCGTCTGGATCCGCCGCGAATGCCTTCTCGAACTGCGACACGGACAACCGTTCCTCTGTGGGAGGCAATCCCGTCAGGTCAAAACTCAGGCGACGAGCCAACTCGCCAGCCTTCGCGTCGGGCGCCGGCGTCAATCCGATCGCGGCAAGTCTTCGCTCGATGAACCAGTCGATCGGGTGTTCCCGTTGGGGCACGGAATCAACGTGAAGCGGTCGGTAAGCCCAGAGCTTCTTCGACTCGTACCTGCGGTTCGTCCAGGTATCGGAGAGCCCGCCTGACGTCGCGACGCTGCTCCCACTAGCGTAGCGATCTCGAATCGTCGCGACGAGCTGAGCGTTGGGCCAAGGCGCGCCCTGTTTGATCCAGTCTCGAATCCACAGCGTCTGTTCTGTCGTAAGCCGTTCGGCTTCCTTGGGCGGCATCTCGCAGTCTTCTTCGCGGCGAGTGGTCGCGATGTACAACATGCTTCGCTCGCCCTTGCCCGGAATCAGCACTTCGTCACCGAAGGACTCGCCTCCCTTCAGCATGGCGTCCCGCGAGCGCATGTCGAATTCGCCGCCCAGGTCACTGGGATCCTTGCCGTGACAATCGAGGCACTTCTTGGCGAAGAGTGGCTGGACTTTCAATGCGAACAGCTTCTCGCCTGTCGTCGCTTCGTCTGCAGCCCAAACTGAGTGGCAAATGATCGTATGTAACGCGCAGATCACTGCCGCTAAGCAAACTCGTTTCGCCATCTTGAGCACTCGCTTCAAACAAAAATAGTACGGTCAAAGCTCGCGGGTCCGGCGCAGCTCACAGCATGAATTGCGGTCGACAGCGACGCCATGCATCAATCCTACCATCCGAGACCCTTTTGTTCAGCAATGCCGAAGGGGCATTCGAGGCGAGTTCGTCTAGGCAAGGTCCCTGCGCAGTCGTCGCCTCGAAATGAGGAGGCTCGTCGCCCCTTGCTTCTCACGTCAATTTCAACAACCGTTCGGCGTTGCCGCGGAAGATTTTCGCTTCCACAACCGCGGGCAGTTTCAGTTCATCAAAGAGTGCGAATTGCGGCACTTGCTGTCCCGGTTGAAGATAGTCCGTTCCAAACAGCAAGCGATCCTGGCGACGCACGAGAAACTCCCGCCCGAACTTCTTATCGCGGCTGATCGACCTTGCTCCGGAGCCCGCCGAGAGATCGCCGAAGATGTTAGGATACTTCTCCATCAGGCGGTCGATTGCGCCGCCGGGTTGAACGGCTTTGGTTGGGTAACTGCCAAGATCACGCTGCGACGTGCCGCCTGAAATGGACGCCCACCAACCGGGACCATGCCCGATGAAGTTCAGTTGAGGGAAACCGCGAATCGCGTTCTCAAGCCTGGGCAGTCCAGGTTCATCCTTGCCGCGGGCGTTGTCCAAATGAAACAACAGCGGTATCCCGACCTGCTGACACGCTTCATAGACCCGCATCATCAGCGGGTCATCAAAGTTCAGCCCCACCTTGTGTTCGCCGAATCCTTTGGCGCCCTGTTCGACGTACTTCTTCAAGATATCGACCAAGCCGGATACTCCGCCACGAATAATCGCCCGGGGGTCGATTGAGCAGAATGGAATCAATCTACTAGGATGCTCTTTGGCCGCCTTTAGCGCCGCGTCGGGGAGTTGCAAATAAGTCGTTGACTCAGGGGATACCAGTGGCAACACAACAGCCTTTTCGATGTCGTGAAGGTCCATCCACCGCACCAGCGCATCCGCACTCAGCTCTTTGTTCCCGTTGGTGTAGGTGCCTATGTGGGTATGAACGTCGATGTACTTGGACGCTTTTGCCTTCGTCGTCGATGTAGGCTGGGCAAGCGTTGTCCCTGCTTGTAGCAGGCACCCAGCGCTGGCAGCCATCATTTGCCTTCGGTCCATTGTTTTGTCACCTCGTTGTTAGGGAATCCAACATTTTCACCGCCCTGTGTCTAGATTCTTCCGCGCACGGCGCCTGGGAACCACAGGGCTCTCTCTTTCGGCTAGATTTCTTCTTTCGGCTAGATTTCCTGCCCCCATGATTTTCTAGTAATCTCAACAGTTCCGCCAGTCGTGGGCTATTGCAATTATGCTGACAATGGCCACTGATGGCGATTGGGGCTTCGCTTCCAACAGGGGCGTTGTTCGGTTTACCTTGATACCCGGCGCCAATGGGCAAGATTCCAAGCTTTGTTTCCTCGCCACGGCAGACAACAAAACAAGAGTCTTTGAATGGGAGCGGACATGAGAGAACAAGATTCACCAAAGTCTCACGCGCTCGCGGTGAGAATCGTGGGTCTGTGTTTGGCGCTTGCCCCACCAATATGCGCGATGCGTTCCGCATCAGCTGACGAGAGACCGGCCAAAGCCGCTACGCTCAAGGGCAAAGTCATGGTCGGATATCAGGGATGGTTCAATTGCCCAGGCGACGGCGCAGGACTGGGTTGGAAACACTGGGCGAAAGGTCGCGGGAACGCATTCGGACCCGGTAACGTTAGCGTTGATCTGTGGCCAGATGTTTCGGAACTAGATCCCGACGAACGATTTGCAACCGACTTCAAGCATGCTGACGGCAGCTCGGCGGAAGTCTTTAGCAGCGAGAACCGCAAGACCGTCCTACGGCACTTTCGATGGATGCGAGATTACGGAATCGACGGCGCTTTCTTGCAACGCTTCGCAAACGGATTGTCCACTCAAAGCCATCTGCGAAACAACAACAACGTGCTGTCCCACGTACGCGCAGGAGCGAAGCAGTCAGGGCGAGTCTTCGCGGTGATGTACGACCTCACGGGTCTGAGAGCTGGACAGGTAGAGCGTGTCCACGCAGACTGGTCGGCTTTGCGGTCAAAGTTGAAAGTGACCAATGACGCCGCCTATTTGCATTACAACGGCAAGCCGCTGGTTGCCGTCTGGGGGGTCGGCTTCAGCGACGATCGCCGATATTCCCTGCGAGAGTGTTTTCAACTAGTAAAGCGGCTCAAGTCAGACGGATGCGCAGTGATGCTCGGAATCCCTTCGTTCTGGCGCGAGCTGGATCGTGACGCGGTCGCCGAACCGCTGTTACATCAAATCATCAAGCAAGCGGACATTGTCAGTCCGTGGAGCGTTGGTCGCTATCGAACGCCCGACGAAGCAGTCCGTCACGCGACGAAGGTCTGGAAGCTTGATCGTCAGTGGTGCGAGCGCGCCAAGGTCGACTTTCTGCCAGTCGTGTATCCGGGCTTTAGCTGGCACAACTTGAACGGTGGTACACTCAACCAGATTCCGCGATTGAGGGGCGAGTTCCTCTGGTCACAGATCAAGGCCGCGAAACAGGTCGGCTGCGACATGCTGTACGTCGCCATGTTCGACGAAGTTGACGAAGGGACCGCGGTCTTCAAGTGTACGAATAACCCGCCGACTTCCCCCGACGCCAAGTTCATCACGTACGAGGGGCTGCCGAGCGACTATTACCTCCGCCTGACGGGTAAAGCCGGTAAACTGCTTCGAGGTGAGATCACGCTCAGTAACTCCGATTTGCCCGAGCCCCAGTCCGGGGCGAGGCCCAATAAGGACCCTTGAGATGGCAAAGGCCAACCCGCGTGAGTCGCGACTTCGGCACGAACAGCAACGGGACAGGAAGATGCACTACAGATTACTCTCTCTAGTAGTGAGCGTTGCCGGACTTCTAGTCAGCGGAGCATGCCTTGGGAACGACACGCTCGAGTCGGTGCGGAGACGGTTAATCCCCAAGCCTCAGCAATTACAAATCGGCGCCGGCGAGTTCACCTGGAATAAGGAGATTCCGTTGATCGTCGAGCCGGGCAACGCTCGCGATCAATTCGCCGCCGAAACCCTGATCTCCGCGTGCCGCCAGCGCAAGCTACCGACACCAAAGATCCACGCCTCCCAACAACTCGGCAAACCAGTCGGGCCACGGATTCTGATTGGAGATCCAAGTCGCTGTTGGCCGCTTCACGAAGCGATCAAGGAAGCAGGAATTTCGCTGTCGGACGAGATAATCAATCAAGGTTACGTTCTCGACATTACGCCCCAACGCATTCTCATCGCTGCAACAACCAGCGCCGGAGTCTATTACGGCGTGCAGACACTGATTCAGCTGATGCCGCAAAGTCCGACGACGGCAATCCCGTCGTTGCGGGTTACCGACTGGTCGTTGATCGAACTCCGCGGCATCTCCATCGATATGTACAGCGGCGAGGTCTACAAGCCGGCGATGCTGGAGGAGACGATTCGACGTCTAGGGCGTTACAAGCTGAATGCAGTGGTTCTGTATTTGGAAGATGCATTCCTCTTCTCCGGCCATCCAGATATCGGCGAGGGTCGAGATCGCCTGACCGCGGACGAGACATTACGACTCGACGCCCTGGCCCGCAAACACCACGTCGATCTGATTCCTTGTTACAACTCACCGGCCCACATGGGCAATACGCTCGCGCACGCCAACTACGCCCATCTAGCCGAGAGCGGCAAGATCGGCGGCGTCATCAACGTGACACATCCCGAAACGTACCCGCTGCTCCGCGACCTGGGCGGTGATCTGTGCAAGGCGTTCCCCAGCCGTTATCACTACGTTCCCGCCGACGAGGTGTTTGGGCTGGCGATGGGAAAGAGCGCCGAGGTTGGCAAGCGTGTGGGGCGCGGGAACCTGCTGGTTCGACACTTGAAGATCATGCACGAAGTCTTGGCGGAGCATGGTAAACGGATGGCTATTTCGGCCGACCCGTACGAGCCTGGTTTCTTTGATCGCGGATTCTTCGCGATCGGGCATTTCGGAGTCGAGACGTTAAAGAAGCTGCCCCGCGACGTCATCGTTGGGCCATGGCACTATGGCAAGGTAAAGTCCTATCCGTTTGGCGACCAACTGAAGAAGCTCAGGTTCGACCAGTTTCTCTTAACGTCAAACGCATCCATGGGGCGATTGTTTCCTCTGCAGGATTCCGCGGCGGATAACGTGGAGAGCTTCGCGCCTCACGCCCATCGTCTCCAAGCACTAGGCGTTTTCCATACTGACTGGAACGTGCCGGGCAAGAACACGTTTTACGAATACAACTGGCCGGCTACGGCGCATTTTGCCGAGTGGGCATGGTGCAAGTCCGGAAGGCCGTATCGTGAGTTGCTTCCCCTGGCCGTGGAGAGTTTCTACGGAGCGGGCACGGCTCCGTTGGCCGAGACCATTGGCGCGTTATCAAACTGCAGTTCACATTTTGGGCGAGTGGTGTTCGGGCAACAACCGCCGGAATACCGGCAGTTCTTCGCAGAGATGGCCCCCGCAAAAATGAACCAACAGCGTCGAGACCGGGTTGCGGCTTTTGCCAGCGAATTGAAAGAAGCACGAGTTGGCCTGGAACGCGCCCGGAAGGCGGCCACGCGTAATCGGGAACATTTGGACTTCTTTGAATTCGCGCTGGACCAGCAAGAGGCGCTGTGCGAACTGGTTGAATGCCGCCGCCTGCTGGCGACCCAGGGCAAGTCAGATAGCCTGCATCGGCGGCTCAGAGAATTGCAGCATTCCCTTGCAAAACTCGAGGATCGGTACGAGCAGCTCTGGCATCGTAGTAATCGACCACTGGGCCTGAAACCTAACCGCGAACGGTTTCAAAATCTGAGGCAGTCGATCGAGAAGCGGCTTGGCGATTTCGAGGATCAATAGGTGCTCCAGCGAGACGAAGCAACCGTCAAGCGCAAGACAATATTTTCAGTACGCTTGCTGGTCGCGGCAGCGGTCAGGGCATGAAAAACGGTAGAACAAGGTGGGTGACTCAATATGCTGAGAACGGCTGTTTTGTGCATTGGTTATTTCGTCGCATTCGAGGCGGCAACGAAGGCGGCGCCGTTCCAAGTCCCAGCGCCGACGCCGCGCGCCTCGATCCAGATCGCTGAGCGGAGCGAACGGCAGCTAGTCTCTCAACTAAAGAAGCCGGGATCCAGCGAGCCTGCCCAGGCAGCCGATTTCAAGAAGGAACAATTCATCGTGGCCGAAGGGTTGGCGATTGAGCCGTTCGCGCTCAAGCAGTTGTCCAACCCGTGCAGCATTGACGTTGACGATCGTGGGCGAGTGTGGGTTGGCGAGGCGGTCAACTATCGCAAGAAATCCCGCAAGGAAGGCGACCGGATTCTGATTCTCGAAGATACCGACCAAGATGGCCTCGCCGATTTGACAAAAGTCTTCTACCAGCACCCCGATATCGATGGCGTACATGGCGTTTGCATTCTCGGCAACATGGCGATCGTCTCAGCGCCCGACCGTATCTTGCTATTGACGGACACCAATGGCGACGACAGGGCGGACAAGAAGAAACTGTTGTTCCAGGGTAAGGTCATTCATCCGTTGCACGGTCAACATGACCACGCAATTCATGCGGTGATGTTTGGTCCGGACGGGCGGCTCTACTTCAACTTTGGAAACTTAAACGCCGAACTGCGGCGCGAAGACGGTTCGCTGGTCAAAGACATCTACGGCTTTCCCGTGAACAACAGTCGGCAACCGTATCAAGAAGGCATGGTCATTCGCTGCGAACTGGACGGCAGTCGTGTGGAAGTGCTGGGCCACAACTTTCGCAACAACTGGGAAGTCACGGTCGATTCGTTCGGTTCGCTGTGGCAGTCAGACAATGACAACGGATCGAGTTCTTGCCGAGTCAACTTTGTGATGGAGCACGGCAACTACGGCTACCGCGACGAACGAACCGGCGCCGACTACAGGACCAATCGAACCAATCTCGAATCCACCATGCAGCGGCGGATGTGGCATCAAAACGACCCTGGCGTTGCGCCTAACCTGCTGATCACCGGTTTCGGTGCGCCGACCGGAATCTTGGTCTACGAAGGCAACTTGCTTCCGAGGCAATTCCATGGCCAGATGATTCACGCAGAACCGGGTCGCAATACGGTGTGGGCCTTCCCCACCAAGCAGAACGGAGCCGGCTATTCGGCTGAGATCCTGCATGTCGCTCGCAGCGAAGTCGATCGCGACTATCGGCCCTGCGATGTTTCCGTCGCACCCGACGGGTCGTTGTTTATCGCGGACTGGTACGACCCGGTTGACTGCTGCCACCGCACGCTGAACGACGCCGGTCGATTGTTTCGAATCGCACCGCCGGGCCATGTCTACTCGAGGGTGAAGTACGATTATGACTCGCCCAACGGCGCGGCTGCCGCGCTGCGTAGCCCAAACCTTGCAGCGCGCTACAACGCTTGGGTGGCGCTTCGCCGACTGGGCGCCAACGCCCGGCCAGCAATACAGACGTTGATTGACGATCCAAATCCACGTTTTCGCGCGCGAGGGCTGTGGATTCTGGCCGAGATTTCCGAGACGCCTCAGCCAGCCATCGAACTCGCCTTGCGCGACGAGTCGAGCGACATTCGGGCACTGGCGTTGCGGATCGCCCGGCGGCATCAACGACAACTTGAGCCCGTGGTGGATCGACTCGCGCATGACAAGTCGGCTCTCGTTCGGCGAGAATGTGCGGTCTCACTGCATCGACTTGAATCAGCGGAAGCTGTGAGTCTGTGGTCCGAACTGGCGGTTCAGCATGAAGGAAATGACCGCTGGTATCTAGAGGCGCTCGGAATTGGAGAGGTCGGCAAAGAGGCCGCGTGCTTGAGAGCCTGGCGAAGGAAGGTCGGTGAGAAATGGAATGCCGCCGTCAATCGAGACATCGTCTGGCGTTCTCGCGCCCCTGAGGCCGCGACGCTACTCGCGGACTTGCTGCTCGATCCTGGCGTCCCCGCTACAGAGCATCCTCGCCTGATGCGAGCGTTGGATTTTCACAACGGACCGCGCAAACAGGCCGCATTGAACACGCTGCTGGCGTCTGATCCGAAACAGCGCCCGTTCATGTGGCTGGAAACATTCAAACGCGCCGACTCAGCATTCCTCAAGGCCCACCCGGACATCTCGGAACGGGCCGGCGCCGTCATACTAACCAGCAAAGGCGCGGTGACATTTGTCGACTTAGTGGCTCGGTTCGATCGACGCGACTTGACCAACCACCTTGTCGACATGGTTCGGGATGCGCCGGAGTCGGAATCGGGGATCCGGGCCGTTGCTCAGATCATCGCGTTCAAACAGTCCGAACACATCTCAAAAGCCCTGGCCGACCCGACTCGTTCCACGCCGTTTATTAAGGCGCTCGGCTACGTCGACAACGTCCATGCCAAGAACTATCTAACTCAGCTTGTCACTGACGAAGCTCAGCCTGAAACGGCTCGCTTGCTGGCGATATCCTCGATGGGCAACGTGGGGCCCCAGGCCCGGGAACTCATGAGACTTGTTGAGCAGAAGAAGTTGCCGCAGGAGTTCATATCGCCGGCAATTCGCGCGTTGACGTTGTCACCGAATCCCGACACCCGTCTGTTCGCGGCGAATCAACAGCATCTGATCGTCTCTGTCGACAATCGCTGGCCGCTCGAAAAACTCCTCGCCGGCAAGCCGGATGCCGGCAGAGGCTTCGCCGCATTTGAGAAAGGGGGGTGTATCAAGTGTCATAAGATCGGTGACCAAGGCCGCGACTTCGGCCCCGCCCTGTCCGACATCGGCGCCAAGCTGACGACAAAGCAGTTGTTCTCAGCTATCCTGAGCCCAAGCGAGACAATCAGCCTCGGCTATGAAGGCATGTCCGTGCTCACAGAAGACGGCAAACTGGAAACCGGCTTCGTCGTCAGTGAAACCAAAGACAGACTGACTTTGCGCGTGCCCGGCGGCCTGATGAAAGAGATCCCCAAAACAACGATTGAACTTCAAAAACGCTCAGACGTCTCTCTTATGCCCAAAGGGATCGACGCGATACTTTCGCCACAGGAACTGATCGACGTCGTCGGCTGGCTAAAGAGACAACGAACGGCGACGAACAAGTAATCTCATAACGGCTACGGCGCAATCGGATCGCAATGCAAGAAGAGAAGATGGTACGCCTGCGTGACCGCACCATCGGATGTTGCCGCAGACTAACAAACTCGAAAGCCCTCAATGATTACTCGACTCGCCATCTTCCTCTCATTCGCGCCGATCTCGTCCCTGCTCATCGCAGCCGATCGACCTAATGTCGTCTTTATCCTCGCCGACGATCTTGGTTGGAGCGACACTACGCTAAACGGCACGACCAGCTTTTATGAGACGCCCAACATCGAACGCCTGGCGCGCCGCGGAATACGATTCACGAACGCGTACACAGCCCATCCGCTTTGCTCGCCGACGCGGTGCAGCATCATGACTGGACTCGATCCAGCGCGGACCGGGTTCACTAGCGCCGCGGGGCACATCGCGGAGGTGATTCTGGAAAAGAAACTTCCACCGCGTACAAGGCCCGACCAAAAAGTGGTGACGCCGAGAAGTGTTTCCCGACTCGACACGAAATACGCAACGCTGGCCGAGACCATCAAGGCCGCCGGTTACGTCACGGGGCACTTTGGCAAGTGGCACCTGGGCAAGGAGCCCTACTCTCCGCTGCAGCATGGATTTGATCTGGATGTGCCGCATTGGTGGGGCCCTGGCCCTGCAGGTTCCTATGTCGCGCCGTGGAAATTCCCAGACTCGCTTGACTTTGACCCCGCGGTTCCGAACGAACACGTTGAAGACCGCATGGCCAACGAAGCCATCGCGTTCATCGAAAAAAACCGGGGCAAACCGTTCTTCCTGAACTACTGGGCCTTTTCAGTTCATGCACCGTTTGATGGCAAGCAGGAACTGATCGACAAATACTCGGACAAAGTCGACCCAAAGGACCCTCAGCGTTGTCCTGTCTACGGAGCGATGGTCGAGAGTCTCGACGATGCTGTGGGGCGATTGCTTGACACGCTCGATCGACTGAACCTGGCGGAAAAGACTATCATCGTGTTCTTCTCCGATAACGGCGGCAACATGTACAACCGCGTCGATGGGATCCCACCGACCAGCAACGCTCCGCTTCGCGGCGGCAAAGCCACCATCTATGAAGGCGGCACGCGAGTTCCCTGTGCAGTCGTCTGGCCCGGCAAGACCAAGCCGGGAAGCAAGACCGACGCGCTGCTTAGCAGCACCGACTGGTATCCGACGTTGATCGAAATGCTACAGATCGATCGGCCGGCCAGTTTGCGGTTTGATGGCGTTAGCCAGACCGCCGCGATCCTCGGAAAGACCGGGCCTCGCGAGTCGCTGGTCTGCTTCGTTCCGAACTACTTCCCCAAGCCCGATACGATTCCGTCCTCCTATATCCGCCGCGGTCCCTGGAAACTAATTCGTTACCACGGAGATGGTCCAAACGGCGCCGACCGACTCGAACTCTACGATCTTGCCGATGACATCGGTGAGTCGAACAACGTTGCCGCAGCGAATCCGAAACTCGTCAAACAACTCGACTCAGAAATCACGGCGTACCTAACCCGAACAGAAGCTGCCGTGCCCGCCCCGAATCCTGCCTACGACCCCAACGCAGTAGTCGCCGCCGGCAAGCCAAAACGAAACCCAAAGCGACCTGATCCAGCGACGTTCTTCGCGCGCCGTGACGCGAACAAAGATGGCTTCGTCACACTGAAGGAGTACATCGGAAACCCGAAGAATCGGAATGTACCCGCACTAACAAAACAGTTCGAACAGCGAGATGCGAATGATGACGGGCGACTCACTCTGAAAGAAATGAAGACAAGATAGACAACCGCCAACGCGACGGTGCATCACTTGAAGCAAGACTTGATACGGACACTTCAAACCTCGCGCGATCAGTCGATGAATCAATCTGAAGCCTCTGGAAAATCACAGATCAAGCGTTGGGCGGCTCGCCAATTGGCTGACTACGACGCCCGCCGACCCGGCACGTTGTTTGCCGAGGGTGTCGTGCTCGACGTGGCCGGAGGGTACGAACTTCAATCGGCGGTGGCCCAGTTGCGCTGCGACCGGGGCGAGCGGATCATCGGTTACAAGGTCGGTTGCACGTCGCCGCAAATCCGCGCCCAGCTGGGAATCGATCACTGTGTCGCCGGTCGACTATACGATTCAGAACGACACTTGCCAGGCGCCCTGTTGTCGCGCAAGGAATACGCGAACCTCGCGATCGAGGGTGAGTTGGCGGTGGAGTTGTCGCGCAATCCGACCGAAGAGGATTTCTGCGACGGCGAGATTCCGGCGTGCGTGGCTCGCGTGTTTCCCGTGATCGAGTTGCACAATCACGTGCTGCGGGGCGAGCAGCCATCGGCGGGAGAACTGATCGCTCACAACGCGATTCACGCCGGGATTGTCGCCGGCTCCGGCGTCGCCACAGAAGACCCACTTCGCGATCCGTCGCTGGCTATTCTTGTCAACGATCGATTGCTGGAGGAATGCCAGGGCCCCGCGCTGATCCAGACGATTCAATCATCGCTCAAGTGGCTGATGGAGGTGATGCGAGACCGCGGCGATCCGCTTAACGCGGGCCAGATTATCCTGACCGGATCAATCCCACGCCTAGTTCCAATTGGCGAGGACTGCCGCATCCGAGTTGACGCCCCGCCGTTTGGCGGTGTTGAGGTGCAGTTTGCAACATAAGTGAACCCGTCTTTCGAAGGAGCCTGACGTGGCATACGACGACACGTTAATCGTGGAGCACATCAAACAGACACACAACACGGAACTTCTTAGTGAACGAGAGAAGCACTTAGTAGGCCTAGCCGTGACGATGACTCGCGGTTGTCAGGTCTGCACTCGAAACCGAATCGAAAAAGCTCGCGGGATTGGACTCTCCGACGACGAACTCAACGCACTGGTCGCAGTGACAGCGGCGGTCAATAGCGGCGTCACGGGCGCCACGGCTCGCGTGTCGTTCGACATGCTTGAACAGAGAAAAGATAGTGACTGTGGCGGCGCCTGCTCAGCGGCGCCGCAATAGATGAAGACGCCCTCGGACCGATCACTCGATCGCGAGGGCGTCCTACTTTTCAACCACTACTTTTCAGCCAAGCCGATTACAACTCAACCGCCTCCACCTCGGCAACGAACCTTGCGGAATCGTCGCCCAGGTGCGAAGCGACGATGTTGAACACCGCGTCACTGAAGCCGCCGATGTTCAGAATGTCGCCTTGCTCTGGAGCCTGCGTTGAGCAGTAGGGCTGCAAATCGATGCAGACCAGCTTCGGCGCCGAGACGCCGAGCCGCTTCTGGTTCTTGACGAACTTCTCCCATTCGGTCATCACGCCAGTCGAACCGTATCGACCCGTTCCGACCCAACTCTCGTTGTCGCTGACCAGTACACATCCAGCGAACCGTCGCTCGCTGAACTTCGTGTTGGCGACGCGGAGCGGAATCGAGCAGTCGGTTCCACCGCCACCGTACTTCGCCAGTCGTTCCGCCAAACTCAAGATCGAGTCGTGCGGATCAATGCGGACGTTGTACGCTTGGGTGTCGAACGGGACAACCACGCTATCCGGATTCCGGCGCAGGGTCGCCGCAGCGAACAGAGCCGCTACGTCGACACACCGCATCTTGCTGGTCGCGCCCCGTCCACGCCAGCCGGTAACCGGCATCGACATCGAGCCGGACGTGTCCAGACCGATGACGACCGGCCCGGAGAACTCCGGCACGTTACCGCATGCGATCTCGGCAGCCTGTTGCAGCGCCGCCTTAATCTTCTGCGGAATCTCGGCCGATGCGTTCAAGTAGCCGGTAAGGAACTGGTACGGGAACTGACGAGAGCGACGGATTGCCTCGGCGTCCGCAATGCGAGCCGCCACGTAATCCACCATCTCACGATCAGCCTTGCCGCCCCCCAAGACCCCATGCCGCAACAGCGTGTTGAGGTTCATGCGCAGCGCCTGCGGTCCCATCTGGCGGGCAATTGCCTTCCAGACCAACGGGCCCCTCGCAGCATCAGCCAGCAAGTCCCAACGAACCGACAGGTTGCCTGCGATCAGCGTCTGCGCCTCAGCGGAATCCGCCTGGCGGTATGCGTTCAGAGCCTGGACCTGCGCGGGCAAGTCAGCTTCCGTCGCCGGATGCCACTTCTCAGTCTCCTTGTCCGTCAGCCAACCGAACAGCGCACGACGCTGATTGTCCTTCGGCGTTGGGCGAGCCATCCGCAGTACGTCGCGCAAGCTCGGTTGCCCGCCAATGGAAGCCGACAACAGCTGCCCAACAGACGCCTCGTTTAGCCATCGTTGGAACGCCCGCTGCAAACTGGATGACAAGCTGGTGCGACCAAACTGTCCCGATCGAATCATCTGGAACATCGTCCGCATGATGCGACCGTTGTCCACAACCCGAGCGAAGACGCGGTGCATCAACTCGGTATCCCGCTTCGACAGCATGACCAGCAGCGCCGCCGGCATATCCTTCATGTAGGCGCGCTCTCGCGCATAGACGGCCAGCTTCGCCAGGAAGACGTTGTCGTCGACTTGGTCTACAGCAGCCTTTAGTTCGTCGAGTTGGCTCGACGCGTTCGAGTAGTAAACGCCGTTGAAGCAACCAGTCGCAGCCATCTGCGCCAGCGCATGCTTCGGCGTGAACTTGTACGCTCGGCCGCCTGCCTCGTTGCGCGCGTTAGCGCGAGGCAGCGAACTCTTGATGCTCGAAAACAAAGTCTTGTTGGCCATCGTGACCTCCTCACAGATTGATCCGACGAAGGGTGCGGAATCGCCGCGTCAACAGGACGCTGAAAGCCCCCACTTCCCAGACGTCTGGGTTTGGGGATGTAGTCCGCACGAGCAGTTGGATCGGTGTCTCAGCACTCGACGAAATTGTGTGGGTGTTGTTAAAAAGTGATCGACGAAGTTATGAACCAGAGTGTTACGGTGCTCTGCCATTAAGCTACGGCGCATCAAATCCAAGTAGCGCCGGTGGGAATCGAACCCACACCCCCGGCTCGTGAAGCATGTACTCCAATCCGGCAGTCGATCATGTACTCGCAAAAAAAAGGCCCAACGAAGTTTTGCCAAGAGGTCGCGTTCGCGTTACGGTCGTCCCTACCAGCGGCTACCCGCTGATGGTTGACTGGCCCCATCGTCTGCAACAGACTCCGGCGCCGTTCACTAACCGGTCGCCCGGTATCGCTACCTTAGGACCGTCATGTACTCTCAACAGGCAGTTGAGCCTATGTTGCGACCTTCCAACGAGGGAGTGATTCAGACATCGTTGCGTTGTGATGTAGTCCGAACCGGCAGTTGGTTGGTCAGAGACGCCGGTGGGAATCGAACCCACTTCAACTGCTTTGCAGGCAGCCGCCCGGCCATCTGGCTCCAGCGTCAATGCGCCCGCCGCGAACGACGGGTTGATCTTGGCGGCGGTGCGCCGCCACTCGTAAACGAATCGAAAGCGTAGCCTGAAGCGTCCTCGCCAGGAATCGAACCTGATCCTCGACCTTCGCAGAGTCGCGTGCTTGTCCGGCACACTCCAAGGACGTGTTGTTTCAAGCACCTCGCCAGGGAGTCGAACCCCGTCTAACGGTTCCGAAGACCGCTGTGCGTCCATCACACTCGCAAGGCATAAAAGGGAACGGCGACACGACGGTCGCCGTTCCCGATCAAAGACAGTCGGCCGCCGCAGTTGGTTCGCCTTCCTTACAGACGAATCTACTCGGCCTCCACTCCATCGAGACTCAGTCCACTGCGATCGAAACCGAAGTACAGCCGCGCGTTGGCGTTCTTTGCCAACTCACGCAGGGTCTCCAACTCCGCCATCCGCAATAGCACCGGGTGCCCCTCAAGGGTTTCGGCTGCCTTGACACGCTCCTCACAAGCGCGCGCCTCGGCTGCTGCTTTGGACTGCACGGCTTCCGCTTCCGCCCGGTCCCGCACTCGGCGAGCTTCGGCTTCGGCCTCGCACCGCGTGGCTTCCACGCGAGCCTGAGCCTGGATCTGCTCGACCTCAGCCCGCGTCCGCGCTTCCACCAACTGAGCCTGGCTGTTCCGCTCGGCCGCCAACACGCGATTCATAATCTCCTGGAGGTTTCCTGGGAAAATAAGGTCCTTTACGTCAGCCCGCCGAATCGCTACGCCGTAGCCATTCGCCGACTCTTTGACGTCTGAGAGGATGTCGCCACTCAGCTGGTTCCGGTTCGTGAGGATCTCCTCCAACGTCATCGAGGCCAGCGACCGTCGGGCCGCCAGTTGCACGTCCGTGTGGATCGCGGCCTTCGGGTCGGTCACACGGAACTGCACGAGGATGCTCACGCGGATAGCAACCTTGTCCGACGTCAGGATCTCTTGCCCCTTGATCGTCAACTCTCGCTCGCGGACGTCGACAAGCCGGCACTCGACCGTCGGCAGGCGCTTGAACAGGCGGCTG
>CAZWOU010000045.1:19753-40088 GCA_964635375.1 uncultured Pirellulaceae bacterium
GGCGGCTGCGCGGCGGAATCTCATACCGACCCGCCTCGAGAACCTTGGTCAGCTTTCCATCTTCGTAATAGAGTCCGCGGTGCGTGTCCTTAATGATGAACTCGCGCCCTACGCCGTTGATCAACATATTGCACCTCCTCACTTCGCCTAACGTTTGTATGATGCCTCGGAGCGGAGCCGATTTGGAGAACGAGCTTTCAGATTTGGCAGGTCTGAGCGTCTTTCCGACTGGTGATCGCAGGAACCATTTGGCCGCTCGCTCCTGACGCCGCCGAGGCAAGTATCCCGACCTGGACTTGAACCAGGGCCTGGACCTTCGGAGGGTCCAATGCGATCCGCTACACCATCGGGACAGATTTTGTTGTCAGCACCCCGACCTGGAATCGAACCAGGACCAAGACCTTAGGAGAGTCTTGTGCTGTCCTTTACACCACCGGGACATCATTGCCGACGCAATGTGTTGAGCCGCGTCGGCAGAATCAAAAGGGTGACCGATGGGAGTTGAACCCATACCTCCTGCTTCACAGGCAGGTGTGCAGAACCGCTACACTACGGACACCATAAGTAAGGACAAGGGAGCCTCGCTATTGGTTCTTCGTTTTCCAAGCATCGTCCGTGGAGAGCGAACAGCGAGCCAAGAGGTCGGTCACCATTCCAAACCTCGGCCGCCACTGGTCTTTCTCCAACAGCAGATACTCATGTTCTTCCAACTGGCGCCGTCCGGCGAGCCAGATGGCTACGATGCGATGGTGGCCGTCTTCGACTTGAAGCGAACCATCTTCCGATCGACTCAGCGTGATCTGCGGAAGGCAACTGCCCTCCTCCAACGTTTGCACCATTGCGCAAATCTGCGCAACACATCGCAGTTTTCGCTGCGACACCCAAATCTCTGAAATTTGCATGAGATAGTACCTCCGGCGCGAAGGCCGGAGGACCGTCTCGTACTCTCATCATGCTCTTGAGCGGAACAATCATTGCGGTATTTCTTAGGTGCGAGGAAGGTAAGGAAGTCGAACTGGCGCGGCCTGGGCAGGCCCTGCCAACCAATGAAAAAGCCCGATGACTTGCGACACCGGGCTGTGATTGATTCCGCGCAGGATCGACCAAGCGTCACAAGCGCAAAGGCGCCGCGAGCAGCGCCGTTTTGCAACAACGCTGTGGCAACTGACCTCGTCCATACAAGCAGGGGGCGGCGTACGGCCCCGTGCCTTCTGGTTGGCGAATGTTGCTTGACCTAACGGACATCATCGATCCGGCTTCCTCCATCGCAGGGCCCTGGTCGACCCGGTATTGTCTCTGTTCTGAATGTTAGACGCTTGGGCCGCTGAAAGGTTCACTGAGTCTTCGTCAGCAGGGTCTTCGTCAGCGGGGGTAGACTATTGGATGCGCATAGGCGTGGAATTATTCCGCTATAATCACCCTCTGCGACGATTGAGTGCTGCGGGCAGTTTGCCCCTGCGGTCGCCGCAACTTCCTGGAGATTCTACAGTGCCCCGACATTTCTATTCCTGGTTGGTCGCAATTGCGGCAGTCAATGTGTTGCCTACGCTTCTGTTCGCCCAGTCGGCGCAACCGTCGCCTCAAGCTGAGCGACAACGACCGAACATATTGTTCATTTTTTCTGACGATCATGCCATCAAATCGATTTCGGCTTACGGCGGCCCGTTAGCCAAAGTTGCGCCGACGCCAAACATCGACCGACTGGCGCGTGAAGGCGCTGTGTTTCTCAATTCGTTTTGTGCGAATTCGATCTGCGGGCCATCGCGAGCCACAATTCTGACAGGCAAGCACAGCCATAAGAATGGCTTCATGAGAAACACCGGCAAGGGGCTCGATCAGAGCCAGTGGACTGTCGCGAAGGCGCTGCAGCAAGGCGGTTACAACACGGCTGTGATTGGCAAGTGGCACCTGAAGACAACACCACTCGGTTTTGACCACTGGGAGATCTTCCCCGGTCAGGGCAATTACTACAATCCTGTGTTCATCCAGAAAGATGGTAGTCGCAAACGCTTTGAGGGGTACGCGACCGACCTGACGACCGACAAGGCGATTGATTGGCTGAAGGGGCGCGACGCGTCGAAGCCGTTCTTTCTGATGTGCCAGCACAAGGCTCCACATCGAACCTTCGCTCCAGCACTGAGGCACCTGGGCGCGTTTGACGACGTCGAGATCCCCCAACCCGTGAACCTGTTCGACGACTATGGCGACCGAAGCGGCACGCTCGCCAAGAACGAAATGGAAATCGACCGCCATTTCGACTGGGCGTACGACGCCAAGGTCCGCAAGGACGAACGAGGCGACGTACAACTTCCTAAGCCGGACCGGTACGGGACGCCTGAGTACAACCGTATGACCGAGGCGCAGAAGAAGAGGTGGGATGAACACTTCGGGCCGCGAAACCAGGCCTTTCTCGCAGATTTCGCCAAAGGATCACTCAGCCACAAAGAGCTCGTGCAATGGAAGTATCAACGCTACATGCAGAACTACCTGGGCACCGTCAAAGCCGTCGACGAGAGTGTCGGCCGTTTGCTGCAGCACCTCGACGATAACGGCCTCGCTGAAAACACCATCGTCATCTATTCGTCCGACCAGGGGTTTTTTCTCGGCGAGCACGGCTGGTACGACAAGAGATGGATGTTCGAAGAGTCGTTCGAGATGCCCTTCCTAATCCGCTGGCCAGGCGTCGTGAAACCCGGCTCCAGGCCAACCGAATTGATTCAGAACATCGACTACGCGCCGACCTTCCTGGAAATGGCAGGCCTGGATGTTCCCGACGAGATTCAGGGAGAGTCTATTCTCCCCATACTAAATGGACGAGCAGCAGAGTGGCGTCAGTCGCTCTATTACGCCTATTACGAATTCGGCGAACATGCTGTGCCGCAGCACTTCGGCGTTCGCACTCAGAAGCATAAGCTGATCTACTTCCCTCGCTCTAACGAGTGGAATCTGTTCGACCTGGAGGCCGATCCTCGCGAGATGAAGAGCGTCCACGACGAACCTCGCTACCAACTGATCAGAGACTCGCTCACGGCCGAATACACCCGGCTCCGCAAGCTCTACGACGCTCCACCAGTGGGGCGCAAGCCTTGAGCAACAGAGCAAAGCCGACGGCGTTAGCGGCTGCAGATGGCCAGTCGAACTCGCTGGTTGTTGGCGCAGGCGGTTTACGCGACCGCCGAGAGCAACGACAATGGTGAGATTGCACCTTCGACAGGCACCTTCGACAGGCAATGCGGAGTAGACGAGCGGAATTCCCGCATACACCAGTTCGAAGGCTCTTCGACGCTAGCGGATCAGCGGCGCCGAACGCAAAGAAACTACACTCAACACCGAACTCAATGGACGACGCGGAAAAAATCATGACTAGACAGGCTCTCCATGTGGCTCGATTGGGACTCATTCTGATCGTGGCCTTAGTGGCTTCCTCTGCAACATTGGAAGCGATAGCTCAGAATGCGAAGGCAAAACAACAGGCGAAGGCGAAGAGACGCGCAGCCAAGAAGAGGGACCAGCAAGCAGCCGCAGGCGACGCAAGGGGTGGCAACAAGGCTACGCCGATCGACCGCATCAAGGCGGCGAAGGGATTTCGCGTCGAGCTGCTTTACTCGGTCCCCAGTCAGGAGCAGGGCTCGTGGGTCAACCTCTGCACGGATGACAAGGGCCGGATTCTCGTCAGTAATCAGTTTGGCGGAATGTATCGCATTGCTCCACCCGCAGTTGGTCAGGTAGTTGATCCCGCTTCGATTGAAGTGGTGCCAGCAGACATTCGAGCAGTGAACGGCATGGTCTGGGCGTTCGACGCGCTCTATGTCGGCGTCAACGACTACGAACGAAAGATCCCGTCTGGTCTTTACCGCATCACAGACAGCAATGGCGACGACAGTTTGGACAAGGTCGAATTGTTGCGCGAAGTGGAATCAAAGAGCGATCACGGCGTTCATGCGTTGGTGCCGACGCCTGACGGCGAGGCGCTTTATCTGATCACCGGCAACAACACTCGTCCGCCGGAGTTGGCGGGAAGTTCAAAAGTGCGGCGTGTTTGGGGTGAAGATCATCTTCTGCCCAGCATGCCCGACGGTCGAGGCCACAATCGAGGCGTCTTGGCGCCCGGCGGCATTGTCTATCGCGTTTCTCCGGACGGGAAGAAATTCGAGGCGTACGCATCCGGGTTTCGAAATATCTTCGACGCCTCGGTCAACCGAGACGGCGAGTTGTTCACTTTTGACGCCGACATGGAATACGACTTTAACACGCCCTGGTACCGACCAACGCGGATCTGCCACGTCATCAGCGGAGCGGAATTCGGCTGGCGAAACGGCGCTGGAAAACGGCCGCCCTTCTACGCCGACAATTTGCCAGGCGTGCTCGATATTGGCCCGGGATCGCCGACGGGAATGACGTTTGGCTATGGGGCAAAGTTTCCGGCGAAGTACCAGAACGCACTCTACGCGCTCGATTGGAGTTGGGGGAGACTTTACGCCGTTCATCTAGAACCGAACGGTTCGTCGTACACGGCCACCAAAGAAGAATTTGTCACGGGTGCTCCTCTGCCGATCACCGATGCCATCATCCATCCGCAGGACGGAGCGATGTATTTCACGATTGGCGGGCGACGCGTGCAGTCGGGGCTCTACCGCGTGACGTACGTCGGGGACGAATCGACCGACCTCGTTTCCGTGAAAGCAAAGAAGAATAAGGCAAGGGAAACTCGAAAAGCGCTGGAGGCGTTTCATGGCAAGCAGGATCCAAGGGCGATCCCAACGGCATGGCCCTACCTGTCTGACGATGATCGTTTCATCCGGTTCGCAGCCCGCACAGCCGTTGAGCATCAGGCCACTGAGACCTGGGCGGAAAAAGCCCTGACGGAATCCGATCCGGCCAAGCAAGTCGAGGCGTTATTGGCGCTTGCCCGCGTCACGGGTGTTTGTCCTCAACACCGAACTGAGGCGACTCCGCCGGTCGACATCGCCATGCGAAAGAAGTTGCTGGCGGCCATCACGTCGATCGACGCGTCGAATCTCAACTTGTCTCACCAATTGACTTTGCAACGAGCGACGCAAATCACGCTGAATCGTTTTGGCCGGCCAGATGATGCGACTGTTCAAAGACTGATCGCCAATTTCGATCCGCTGTTGCCCGCTGAGTCTCCCGAGCTGAACTGGCTGCTCTGCGAAACGCTGGGATGGCTCCAGGCGCCAACCGTCGCAAAGAAGGCCATCGATCTGATCCATGCGGCTCCGACTCAAGAGGAGCAGATGCAGTACGCCCGATCGATTCGAATGCTGAAGACCGGCTGGACTCAACAACTACACACCGCGTATTTCAGGTGGTTCCTCAAGGCGGCCAACTACAAAGGGGGCGCAAGTTTCGACCAGTTCATTCAGTTCATTCGTGACGACGCGGTCGCGTCATTGACGGAGTCGGAGAGGACGTCACTGAAGGACGTGCTGGCCGAGAAACCGGTGAAGAAGTCGGCCCTGGAGAATCTAGGAGAAATCTTCGCCGGACGCTCCGAAACGAATTGGACGCTCGATGAACTCTCCGCAGCGACTCGCGGGGGCTTGAAGAAACGAGACTTCAACAACGGCCGACGGATGTTTGCCGCCAGTGGTTGCTATGCCTGCCACCGTTTTGAAAATCAGGGTGGAATGACCGGCCCCGACCTAACCTCGGCTGGACGGCGCTACTCTCCGCACGACCTCCTAGATCAGGTTATCAACCCCAGCAAAGTAATCAACGAACAGTTTTCGGCAATCACAGTCGTGACGGAAGACGGCCTTGTTCATACAGGCGTCGTCGTCAACTTAAACGGCAACAAGTTGATGCTCAACACGGACCTTTCCGATCCGAACAAACGAGTCGGCATCGATCGCAGAACGATCGACGAACTAGTCGTTTCCAAGATTTCACCGATGCCGGTTGGGCTGTTCAATCGAATGACAAAGGAGGAGATTCTCGATCTCGTGGCTTACCTGATCAGCGGCGGCAATTCAAAACACGAATTCTTCCGCGACTGATCGCGCCCTTGAAAAAGCAACGCCAGATCAAGTCAACCTCTGGAACTGCGGTGGAACGCGTCAACGTTGGCGCGTATTCGGCGCCTGGATACAATGGATTGGATTCGTTGGCGTCCAGCCGGTAGAACCGCACCGACTTTGCGCGTTCCTCTTGGCGCTTTGCCCTCCCACACCACCGGCCAAGTCGCCGCGAAATGAGTCTGCACACATGCGTCACTCCTCTCAACGGCAAACAAATCCGTTTCTCGCGAAGAAGGAGATCCGAGTCCGTTTCGGGCAAGCTGTCGCAATGCTCTGCCTTTGGATCCAGGGCGGTTCGGTCTCGGCGACTGGGCCAACTTTTGAGACCGACATCAAGCCACTTGTGGCGAAGTACTGTGTTGAGTGCCATCGCGGAAAGAAACCGAAAGGTGAAGTCGACTTCGGCAAGTTCGCCACGGTTCAGGACGCCGAGGCGGAACCCGATGTGTGGGAATCTGCGGTTGAACTTCTGGGCAATAATGAAATGCCTCCTGAAGACGCGACCAAGCAACCGACCGACGAGGAGCGCGAAATCGTCGCCGCGTGGTATGAAGACCGCCTTGTACGTTCCGTTCAGGCGAGGCCGGGCGACTTTCGGCCACGGCGGCTTTCAGCCACAGAGTATCGCAACACGCTGCGGTCGTTATTCGGATTCGACCTCGAGGTGGGGATCATCGAAGCGGAACAGACTGTGGCCGAGAAGTCATTGGTGCTAAAACTGCTGCCGCTTGATCCGCCGGGAAAAAGCGGCTTTCGGAACGACACGTCGGGAAACCCTTTGACGACCGTCGTCTGGGATCAATACGCCTATCTGTCCGACGCTGCTCTAGAGCGACTCTTTTCGAAGGGTGGTCGCCCATATCTCGAAGCGTTCACCGGCCCGGTCGTGAAGGACGGCTTGACGTCGGGCCAGGCGAGGAAGCTGCTTCAAGTCTTCTTACCGCGAGTCTATCGACGCTCAAGATCGATCCCGCGCTTTGCGGATGCGGTCGAGGCAGTTGACGCCAGCACCGATTTGGTCGCTACTCTGAAAGTCGAAATGAAAGCGGCGCTGATGTCGCCCGGGTTCATCTATCGTGGATTGTTGATGCCGCGCACAACGGGCGCACAACAGCCGGTCGACGATTTCGAACTGGCTGAACGACTCTCCTATTTCGTTTGGGCCGATATGCCGGACGCTGAACTGATGCGATTGGCAGAGAACAACAGGCTCTCCGATCCATCGATTTTGAACTCACAGATCGATCGCATGCTGGCGTCACCCAAGGCGAGAAACCTTGCCGAAGATTTCGCCGTTCAGTGGCTCTCACTCGACCAGATTGCGACCAGATCAAAGAACCTCCCGCAGCAAGTTGCTTTGCAGTCGCAACCAATCGACTTCATGCACTATCTGTTCACTTCGGACCGCCCGCTGATCGAGTTGATCGACTCTAAGGTTGCCTTCGCCAACCCGTTCACGAGAGGTTTCTATCCGGGGGACAGTCAGCAGATGACCCGCTACTCGAAGCCCAAGGGGATCGAAGTCGAGATCGTGCCCAATCAGAAGATCATCTTGGAGCACACCCCTGAGCGCGGCGGCATTCTCACGATCCCCGGCGTACTGGAAATGAACAAGGGTCCCGTCCTTCGGGGGACCTGGATACTCGAACGAATCCTCGGCGACCAGCTCCCTACCCCACCAGCAAACGTCGGCCAAGTCCCCGACAACAAGCGCGGGCAGACGCTCACCTTCCGCGAGCGATTCGAGTTACACCGAAGCAAGCCATCGTGCTCGGTATGCCACCACAAGATTGACCCGCTCGGCTTTGGGCTTCAAGGTTACGATGCACGCGGGGCGTATCGTCTGGGCGGAAAGGCAGCCCAGACAAGGAAGCGAAAGAAGAAAAAAGGCGGGACGCTTTCTGCGGCCGAGCTGCAGAAGATCGATACTTCGGGACAACTTCCCTCTGGCGAGACCTTCGCGAATTTCCAAGAACTCAAGCAACTTCTCGTTACGACGCAACGAGAGAAGGTCGTCCGCAACATCGTGCGGCGGATGCTCTCGTATGCGCTCTGCCGCAAACTTGAGATTTACGATCGCCCAACAGTCGATAAGATAGTAACGAATCTGAGCAAGACGAACGGAAGCTATCGCGACCTGATCCACGAAATAGCCAATAGCCTGCCCTTCCAACAGACTGTCATCGGCGGAAAGAAATCATGAGCTGGAATATCGATCGCAGAACGTTCCTCCGAGGATCCGCCGGCGCTCTGTTGCCATTGCCGATGCTGAATCTGATGGAGGCAGCTGAGCGAAGCAAGGAACAGGCGCCGCCCGTTCGATTCGTCACCTTGTTCAAGCCGAATGGCGTCCATCCGCCATCATGGAACATCAACGGCGGCGCCGAGCACGACTTCCGCATGTCGCCGCTGATGAAGCCGTTCGAAAAGCACAAGGACGACCTCCTTATCCTGGATCAGATGGGAGACTTCGGTTTCTCGTCGCACGCCAACTCAACACGACGATTCCTCAGCGGCCACCACTCAAGCGTGCGTGCAGCGTCAATCGATCAACTGATCGCTGACAAGATCGGGACGGGCACGGCGCACCGATCACTTGAACTGACCACCGAGGGATTGTTCCCCAATCAAATCGGCTGCAGTTATATCTCCTATGATCACAACGGCGATCCCATTCCTCGAGAAAGCGATCCTCAGCTGGTCTTCGATCGCCTCTTTCGAAACCCGCTGAGCGATGTCAAGAAGCGGCAGCAAATGTCGAGTCTGTTGGATCGCGTGCGAGAGGACGCCAAGTCGCTCTCGCTCAAGGCTGGCTCGGAAGATCGCCGTACGCTGGACGAATACCTGAGCGTCGTCAGGGCGACCGAAAAGCGGCTCGACAATATCAACCAAGCGTCGCTTTCCTCGTTCGACTTCTCGACACTAGAGCGCCCGGAGGCGCCGGTGAACTTGAACGATCAGGTCGAAACGATGCTGGACTTGATTGGTCTAGCGATTTGGACCGATTCGACACGCTGCATCTCCTATATGCTCGGCAACAGCAACAGTCGGATGATCTTTGATTTTCTCGGAGTCAAAGAGCAACATCACTATCTGTCGCATTTCTTCCGCAACTTTAGCCGCCCCAATCTCGAGGGCCTGCTAAAGATCAGCCTCTGGCACATGCAGAAGTTTGACTATCTGCTGACCAAGCTCAAGTCATACAAAGAGGGCGGCGAATCGTTGCTCGACCATTGCGTTGTGCTGTTCGGGTCAGGCATGGGGCACAGCGACAACCACACCGCCACACGAATTCCTATCGTGTTGGCCGGCAAGGGCGGCGGGATACTCAAGACCGGCCGCTATCTGCGTTATGCAGAAAACCAACGCCTTGGCGGATTGCACCTTTCGCTGCTTCGGGGCTTCGGCATTGATCTCGATTCCTACGCCAAATCGTCCACGCCGTTGCCGGGCCTCGATGGATCGCCAATACAGGCGTATAAAGAACGGCCATTCGAGAGTTGGGCCAAGATCCAAGGCAATCAAGTCACGGTCCAAGGACGCCTGCGAATGTCGGACAACTTGGACGAAGCCAAAGTATTCTTCGTCGACGTTGCCGGCAAACCGCCAGTACGAATCGATGTCAGCTTTCGTGATTTCCACGACTTCAACCTCGCCTATCATTGCGGTACGCCAATCACATTGACGGGCACGGGCAGCCAACAGGACGGCAAGATGCGAATCACCAAAGTGACCAAGCTCGAATCCCTCTTCGGCAGAAAGCCGGGAACGCAAAGGGGCTGAGCGTCAGCTTCCACTTGATCGGCTCCTGCTGCGATGCTGCATTCCAGCACCGCCGCCCAGGATCCTGATCGCACTCCAGACCACGAGCGATTTGCGCGCATGACAGGCAAAGTTGGTAAACCCGCCGTCGATTTTGAGTTGAAAGACGCCAGTGGAGCTGTGCATCGGCTACACGACTACGATGGGCATTGGCTGCTCTTGGTGTTTCATCGGCATCTCGGCTGACTGCCTTGCCGCGAGCATCTTTCGCAGTTGCGAGAGCACGAAGACGAAATCGAAGCACTGGGCGCCAAGGTACTGGTCGTCACTTTCGAAGCCGGGCCGATGGCCATGGCCTATGTCGAGGAATCCGGCCTGCGTTGGCCGCTTCTGGTCGACGAATCACGAGACCTGTACACCGCCTACGGGATGCACCGTGGCCGATGGTCAAACATCCTTGGCTGGTCTTCCTTATGGGTCTACGCAAAACTGCTCCTGCGCGGACGACGACTGAAGAGATCCTCCGGGGATGTGCAACAGCTTGGCGGAGACGTGCTCATCAGCCCGGAGGGTATCGTCCGCCTACATCACGTTGGGTCCGGACCAGCCGAGCGACCACCGGTTTCATTGCTGCTAAACAACCTTCGCCAGCCTTGAGCCTGAACGCCGCAGTCACCGTCAATTCGGTCGATTAGTGCTGGCCCCTGAAGTCTTGAGAACGCCTTCCGTGGAGAAGTCGTCGAACGTGAGATGGCCCCACGCACCCTTACTGTTGTCAACGACTTGGATGAAGGCGGTCTTTCCTTTCAAGTCGCGAATGTCCCAGATGATTCGCTTCATTTGCGGTCCCTTCGAACCTCCGGCGACTCGGAGAACGTCTCGCGTCTTTGCATCGAACAGCCCCACGAAGAGTCTCTTCTCGTCGAAACCGCCAGATGCCAGGAAGCTCGCCTGAGCGCCCTGGATTACGAACGTCGGGGATTGCAGAACGACCGTCTGGTTGTCAGAAAACCCGTCCGCAGTGGCGACGGTGGAGAGGTGGAAACCGCCTTCGCGGTTGAACGGTTTGTGTTTCCAATTCGGCAACGACGGGTGGCTGGCGACAGGGCGGCTGGCTTTGCCGTCAACCACTTTCCAACCGCCTAGTTCTCCGGATTCAAACGTGAATCGAACATCGCCGAGCGGCTTGAATTCGTCATACTTCGGCTTGACGTCTGCCATGCTCGCGTTGGAACTCCCTGATCGTGACCGCCGAGCGATTAACGGTACGCGAGGTCCATTGTCGTAGAATCTGGCGCCGCTGCCGGTTTGGTCGATATCGCCGAGCTCCTTTCTGGCCCGCTCGATTCGCTTCATCAATGCGGCCACAACTTCTGGGTTGTCGGCGGCTACGTTCTTCGATTCGCCGGGGTGCTCCCTCAGGTTGAACAGTTGGGTGTTCGGCACGGCCTCAATCATCCGGCCCCACCAGCCGAGCCCCGCAGGGTTCTCAGGACGAGGCAACACCAGCTTCCACTCGCCGGAGCGAACGCCAGTCAACAAGCAGCCCGCATAGTAGAAGTACTCGTCTCGCGGGCTGTTCTTTGATTTGCCAGTCAGAAATTCGGTCGCGTCCTTTCCGTCGACCGCGACGGAGGGCAGCTCGCTGTGGCTGATTGCGGCGAACGTCGGCATTAAGTCCATTGTGCTGAGGAGCTCGTCGGACGATGAGCCGGCGGGGATGTGACCGGGCCATCGGGCGATAAAGGGAACTCGCGAACCACCTTCCCACGCCGACATCTTCCATCCTCGCAACGGATCGGCATTACCGGAATGATCGCGAGGTATGAAAGGCTTCCCATTCGGCTTCATGCCGCGAGTGGTTTCGACCCACGGGCCGTTGTCGGATGTGAACACGACCAGTGTGTTGTCGTCAATTTCCAACTCTTTCAACGTTCTTAGGATCTGGCCGCATGACCAGTCGATCTCTTCGATCGTATCCCCGTAAGGTCCACCAGCCGATTTGCCTTTGAAATCTTTTGAAGCGCCCACGGGAATGTGCGGTAGGTTGTGCGCGAGGTAGAGAAAGAACGGCCCGTCGCGATTCGCTTTAATCCAGGAGATTGCTTCGCGTGTGTAATCCGCCGTTACATGATCCCAGCTATCTACCGCTTTCACCTCCACATTCTGATTCCGAAAAATTGGGCTGCGAAACGACGTGTCTTCAACGCGAACCGTGAAACCGTTGAACATAGGCGTTCCGTAGAAGAAATCAAAACCCTGAGCGTTCGGCATTGTCGATGGATCAAAGCCGCCAGGAGCGTCATTCTTCTTCAGCGTCAGGTGCCACTTGCCGATCATCCCTGTTGCATAGCCGCCGCCCTTGAGGACTTCTGCCATCGTGGTTTCATTGGGATGAGGCACTGTGTGAAGACCTTTGATGTTAGTTGGTTCGCCGACGCGAATGGGATAACAACCGGTCATCAGAGCCGCACGCGAAACGCCGCACACAGGCTGAGCGTAGAAACTCGTCAAACGAACTCCCTCTGCGGCCATCCGATCGAGGTTGGGCGTCTTAATCGTTTTGGAGCCGAAGCAGCCCAAATCCTGGTAGCCTTGATCATCGGTAAAGATGAGGATGATGTTGGGCGTTTCGTCGGCGACGGCAAGTGGCAGTCGCGCGAGCAATAACGTCGCCGCGGCGACCGACGCTAGAATCCGAATGAATCGTCGAGTCACGTCGCTCATCGGCGCCTATCTTTCTGACTTATTTCTTCGGCTTGAGTGAAAGGAGATACGCAAAGAGATTACTCACGTCCCGATCCTTGAGATCGTCTAGAATCCCGCTCGGCATAACCGATAGCGAGGTGAACGCGGCGGTTTGGATGTCCGATTTCTCGATGCGTAGGTCGGCGACGTCCGGTTGGCGGAGTACGATGGCCGAGTCATCTTGCGACACCAGCATGCCGGTGTGGATTTTCCCCGAGTAGGTCAGCACCCGATACTGGCGATAACCGCCTTCCATCGCGGCGCTTGGTGTGAGGATGTTTCGGAGTAAGGCCTCGGCGCCGGTCAGGCCGACTCCATCCAACGGCGGGCCGATGTTGCCGCCTTCATCGCCCCGTTTGTGGCAGACCAGACAAGCCTTCGTGAACAGCGATTTTCCCGCCGCCTTGTCGCCCGCGTGCGAGGCGAGGGCGCGGTACTTGTCAAATAGCTGGGTCTGCAATGCGGCCTGTTCAGCGGTGAGTAGATTCGGAGCTTCGAGCGTCGCAACAATGCGAGCCTTGCCGCCAAGTTTTCCCCAAGCCGAGCCGTCGAAATAGTGAATCAGTCCGGCGGGCCGGTCGTCCCCGGCGAAGCTGCGGTCAAAGTTGTCGCGAATCTGCTGAGGTGATCGTGCCACATCCCAAACACGGTACTCTGTCAATGCGCCTTCGGTTCCGCTTCTAGGTTTTCCACCCGTGGTTCGACCAACGTTCAAACCAGCAAATTCAGCTTGATTCCGAACGGAACTGGTGGCCGAGAGTTCACCGTTGACATAAACGCAAAAAGTGCCGAGATCATCGCGAGAAACCGCCAGGTGAGTCCATGTGTCAGCCAGCGTCTTGGTCTTCGCGATAACGACGTCATTCTGCCCGGCAACCCAAACACGAAAGGCGCCATCGTAGAAATTCATATCCATCACATCAGGGCACCCGAGGATTCCATCCGCATTGCTGATGCCTTGCCTCAGCCGCACCCACGACTCGACGGTGAAGGGGCCGGACAAGTCTATCGGCTGGTGAACAAAATCTGCAGGGTTGCCCGATAAGCGTAGGATTCGGTGCATCTGGCCGGCGACTCGTTCCCAAAGAGCGTCCAACAGCTTTTCTTTGGGGAGTAGAGTCCGCATTGTTTGCAGCGTCTCCGGCGTGATGTCCTGCGGACTGATATCGCCTGTATCGATGACCTCCAGCAGCGCCAACGCTCCAGTGCGGCTTGTCGCCATTCGCTCGATTACCTTCTTTCGCCGATCGTAAGTCACCTCCAGCAGCAACCCCGCAAGCGACTCGGCCGCAGCAGCAGATGGCGATTCTGCCAGCGTATCCAACGCGGCGTTCCGCACAGACTGAGCCTCTTGATCAGACGAAGCCATCGCAGCAAGAACCTCGAACTCATCCGAGCCCATTTCCCCTAGGCAACGTAGGGCGGCAATCTTCATTGGGTCTCTGGTCTCACCCGCACCCGCAAACTGAGCAATGCTGGCGTCGAGTTCCTTCAATCGAAAAGCTCCAGCGACGGTCAATACGAACTGTCTTGCCTGTTCGGTTTCCGCCCGTTGCCACAAGTCCTTCGCAGCGGCCACGATTGCAGGTTTGAGTTGGCTTGTATTCAGGCTGGTTCTCAACGCCAACAGCACTCGAAGCGTGGACTCGCGCGAGATGGGGCTGTTGAGCAGGCCGGCCATGGCAGCGGAGACTTTCGGATCGCCAAAATGGCTGGCCAGCACCCTGATCTCCTCCTGCGTCAGCGGGCGGTTCAGGTCGGACATCAATTCCGCCAAACCGACAGCCGACTGACGTCCGCCAACGGCCAGTGTCGCCAGCACGCGACTCTCAACAGGCAAAGACCTGCCCCGTTCCGAGGCCAGGAACTCGGCGACAACCGACGAGTGCCGCTCCATGGCCCAGCGAGCAAGGAAACGCTCATTAGATCGATCGTATGTTGCCCACACATCGCCAGCCAGTGGCGCCTTGCCGAGGCCCAGCATCAGCTCAATCACTTCCGGGTTCACATCTTGTACATGCCGCAGCGCATTGCCCAATGCTGCTCGAACGCGTGGTGACGGATCGTTGACCAGCATTCGAGCAACGGAAAGGAATTCCTCGCTGGGTCGCTTCTGCGCGGCGGCAATTCGAACAGATTCGTGCCGTATGCTCGCGTTGCTGTCTCGGGAAAGCGATTCGAGAAGCGAAGTCGGAACCGTGGCGAGCCCCTCAAGAGCCCACAGCGCACCGAGCCGCCTGTCGGCAGCGAGGCTACCCTCGGCGACAAGTTCTTTCAGTTCGGGCACAACATCGCCGTCTTGCCGATCGACGATTTCCTGCCAAGCCATGTCGGCGATACGGGCGTTGGGTGAACCCAAGTGGGCGAGCAGGCCGGACGGAGCGAGCGAGCGCAGGTTCGGCGGCGCCGTACGCGGCTGGGCTTTATGTCGAATTCGCCAAATGCGGCCGCGCGTCTTGTCGCGTTCCGGGTGATTCCGAGGCACCTCGTTATGAGAAATAATCTTGTTGTACCAGTCGGTGATATAGAGGCAGCCGTCTGGTCCGAATTGAATCGAAACCGGACGAAACTTCGGGTCTTTCGATACCAGAAAGTCCGGCAACTTCTGGTAGACGTATCGTCCCCCTTTTGAGGTCGCCTGAACGACCTGGATACTACTGGTGATCGGATTGGCGACGTAGAATCGCTTCGGTGCATCGGCCTTATCGCGATCGCCGCCCCACGGCGCGGGCCACCCGTTGAAATCGTCGCCAAGCGCCAAACCGCTCAGGCCCGTTCCGCCCATTTGAGGCGGCGCGAGTGTCGGGGGCATCAATGGCTGATACGCCCTCAACTTCTCTCGCGATCCCGTTTGGTAATACCCGCCTGGTTCAAACGGTATGACTGGATAGCCGAGATCATTCGCTTCCTGAAGCCAAGTCTCGCCTTCCCGCGAAATCGTTAGTCCCCAAATGTTGTTTGGCCCAGCTGTCAACAACTCGAAGTCGGAGCCCGATAGTTTGAGACGGGCCAATTTGCACTGATTGAAGGGGATTTCTTTCAGCCCATTTGCAAATGGCTCGTGGTTGGGCCGATGCACTGTCGATCGATTGAACAGCCCTTGGGCGGTCAGAATCCACCCGCCCGGAGTGCGTGTGAACTGATGCGGGAAGAGGTGCGAATCTTGAGTGCCGAACCCACTGAGAACGACCTCATGCATGTCCGCCTTGCCGTCGTCGTCAGTGTCCCGATAGAGCCGGATGTCGTTTCCGTATTGAACGTAAACGCCGTCCTTGTAAGGCAGGACTCCGAGCGGCATCACTAGTCCGTCAGCGAAGACGCGAGGCTTGGAAACATGTTCTCCATACAGCTGGTCAATGACCAGCACTTTGTCTCGCCCGCCGCGAGCGAACAGATTCTTGGACGCTTCGGCGTTTTCGTTCGCATCGACGGGATACTCCACGGCTGTCATCGTCCAGAGGCGCCCCTCCGCATCGAACGCGACGGCCACGAATTTGCCAATCCCGTCCGACTCAGCGGCGACGAGTTCCACTTCGAAACCATCGGGAACGGTAAACCCTTTCAACTCTTCCTCTGGCGTCCGCGGAGGCGAGTGAACGTCAAGTTGAGCACGAACTTTGTCGCGACGTTTCGGTTGAGGCCGCTTGACCTTCTCCCAGATCATCGCCCCTGGCGTTGGCGGAAGTTGGCGGATGACGACATCCTTGACTTCAATCAGAGCTTTTCCTTTGCCATGCACCTGAATCCCGATCTTGCCGTCGAGCGGGATTTTCGGATCCTGTTCGGTATAGTCGAGTGCCGGGACATCGTTGATCCAGGAACGGATACGTTTGCCTTCAGCAAGAATCCGGTACTCATTCCAGTCGTCCTTTCGGATCGCGTCGGTGACCGTCTTCAGATCTACTGCCTGGGCAATCACCTTTCTGCGACGCGCCTCGTCATACATCTTGCCCCACCAACCGTCTCCAGCATCGACCTGGTAGCCGATCATCTCCCCATGGCCTGGTTCGCGCATGCTGCGGATCTGGATGCCCGAGTTGATAAAGCCGCCCGCGCCGCGAATCCGGATCTTGAGCGTCAGCTCAAAGTTCTGAAACGAGCCCTTTGTAGAAAGGAACGTGTTACGGGGCGTCATCTTGGTCAGAGATCCGCCGGTGATCATACCGCCCTTCACCGTCCACCACTCCTTGTCTTTCTCGATGAACTCCCAACCATCGAGCGATTCACCGTCAAACAGTACTGTCTTCTTCTGTTGCCCGCTCGCCGTTGGAACTACCGTGGCGACGAGAACGGAGGCAAACAGATGAATGAAATGTTGGCGCATTATCGTATTCCCAACGAGGCAGGTATTTTCATGGTTAGTCGACGGTGAAGTCAAAAACAACAACTCGTTCGAGGCAGGGCACAACAATCTCTTTGACGCGTTCATGCTCTGGATGCGGCAGGTATTCATCCCGCGCGAGAGGGCTTTCAAAGGTCATGATGAATCCGTGAGTGAACCCATCATTCAGGCCTTCGTCGCTTTCATACGGGCCGTGGATCATATCGAGCAGGCCGGCGATTCTGCCGACCATAGAGTGCATCTCGGCGAAACAGTTTTCAATCTGCTCTTCGCTGACTTCCGCTTTGAACTGAAACACGCCGTAGTGCTTAACTTGACTCATTGTCTTACCGCTCGCTCTTTTGCATAGTTCGTGTCACCGGAATCCGTTTGAACTCGCGAGTCAGGTCGGTTAGCGACTGTTCGAACGCCATTCGTTCAAGACTGGATGCGCCGACGAATCCAACCGCGTCTGTACGCTCATTGATATATGCCGCGTCTTCCGGCGTAGAGATCGGGCCGCCATGGGAGAGGCAGATCACGTCGTTTCGAACACCTATCGCGGCGGCGGCAATTTCCTGTGTCCGTCGGGCGGCATCCTCAAGCGAGCAAGCCGCCTCTTTCACACCGATCGCCCCGCCGATCGTCGTTCCAACATGCGCAATAACCACATCGGCTCCGGCATCAGCCATCGCTCTCGCTTCATCCGGATTGCCCACATAGACAATCGTAAACAGGTCCATTCTTCGAGCGAGCGCGATCGTCTCCACTTCCTTCTTCACGCTCATACCGGTCTCTTCGAGGATCTGCCGAAATTCGCCGTCGATGATGCAGTGGGTCGGAAAATTATTCACGCCGGAGAAGCCCATCTCTTTGACCCTCCCAAGCCAATGCCACATCCGTCGTCGAGGGTCGGTCGCGTGCACGCCGCAGATCACCGGCGTCTCTTCAACGACGGGTAACACCTCGTATTCTCCGATATCCATCGCCACGGCATTGGCGTCGCAATACGCCATTAATCCTGCTGTTGAGCCATGTCCGGACATGCGGAAACGACCGGAGTTGTAGATAATGATCAGGTCAATGCCGCCCTGCTCCAGGAACTTAGCGCTGATTCCCGTGCCGGCGCCGCCAGCAATAATTGGTTCGCCGCGATCGAGTGTCGCGCGGAGGCGATCCACCACTTCCATTCGAGTGTAAGGATTCCCAACTCCGGTCCAGGGGTTCGGCATGGCGGCAATTTCTCCAACTGGCTGACCAGCGGTCTGATTCTTCGGAATGTACACTATCCAGTACAGCACCGATTGTCCCCGTGAGAGGCGAAAATGTCCATAAAGCACATCCACGAAGATATACGCGAAAAGCACATTCTTGGGCGGATGACCCGCACTTTCGTGGTCCGCGCGAATGACTCCGACACCCGCGAGTGGCTGGACGGCTCGCCGATTTGCCCCTGCTTGGACGACTACAGGGTCGCCCATTGCGGCGTATTGCACGCCTTGCCGCCTTTTGAGATCGTGCGAATGAACCTGTCCGGCACGTTCTTCTTTTCGACCTTGGAAGGAAGAGGCAAGGCCCTGATTGATGGCGACTGGCGAGACGTTTACCCCGGTCAAGCATGCGTCCAACCACCGTTCATTCCAAACGCGCTCAAAGCAAATGGTCGCAAGGCATGGAAGTTCTGCTGGGTTCGTTATCAGGAGGCCCCCAAGTCGCGACCGTTGGTGTCGATTCACGCTCCATCAATTTGCGAATTCGACGTTGGGCCGATGCGCCTCGCCATCGAAGGCCTGCACGCTGAAGCGTCAGGGGCGGTATCGGCCCACGCGCTGAAGAAGTGGGCAGACCTGGTTCATAGCTATGTGCTTTCCTGTGCTCGACCATTCCGCGGCGCCAAACGATTGCTAAACGCTTGGCGCGTCGTAGAGGAACGACTGGATGAACAGTGGACGCTCAACCGGCTTGCGCAAACCGCCGGCATCAGCAAGGAGCACCTGCGCCGCCTCTGTTCGAGTTCCTTGGGCAGAGCGCCAATTCAGCACGTCGCGTTTCTTCGCATGCAACACGCTGCGGAACTGCTGATGACGACCGATCAGACGATTGCGCAGATCTCCCGGCAGGTTGGTTATGCAAACCAGTTTGCATTCTCTGAGACATTTCAGCGCTGGCTCGGCAGTCGCCCCTCCGCCTATCGCAAACAAACGAACTGATTGTCAGCTTCGCGATGGCTTTCCGCTCGGCCGCAAGAAATCTCGCACATCTAAAATATAGACTTGCTACCAGAGACGATAGCGGGAAACTGGGACGAGTGTCGCTAATTCGCTTCAGAGCGTTTCGACGATGAGTGAGAATACTCGAGATGCCGGCGATATTGTAACATACCGTGCACAATCCAAACGAACACCCACCGTCTGCCTGAGCCGTAGGACGTCTCAAATGACTGGGCAGTCGAGGCTTGGTCAGCAAGATGACGATCAGCCCGAATCGAAAGCGAACGATGACCTTCAAACGGAACCTCAGCTTTTCCTGCTGCATACTGGTCCTGGCAATTGCGACGACCAAAACTCGCGGCGGCGATCGTCCCAACATCGTCTGGTTCGTGGTCGACGACATGTCGGCAAACT
This sequence comes from uncultured Pirellulaceae bacterium, assembly GCA_964635375.1. Classification (GTDB taxonomy): domain Bacteria; phylum Planctomycetota; class Planctomycetia; order Pirellulales; family Pirellulaceae; genus CAZMNY01. The sequence goes on from CAZWOU010000045.1 coordinate 39,247, forward strand.
TCTCATGCTACGGGGAGCGGTCAATTCAAACACCAAACATCGATCGCCTCGCAACCGAAGGCTTGCAATTCACGCGGGCCTACGCGACTTCGCCGGTCTGCTCGACATTCCGCTCGGCCATGATCACGGGGATGTATCAAACGTCAATCGGCGCCCATCATCACCGCAGTGGACGGGGCGAACACCGCATCACCTTGCCCGATGGCGTCAGGCCTATTCCTGCGATATTCCAAGAAGCCGGTTATTACACATGCATAGGCAGTGGTCTTAAGGACTACGACTATCGAAGCCAGCTCGTCAACGGACGCGAGAGAGGCCGCTTGGGCAAGACCGACTACAACTTCGACTGGGACAAGTCGATATACGACAGTCACGACTGGTCCTCGCGCAAGAAGGGACAACCCTTCTTCATGCAAGTCCAACTCCACGGCGGAAAACTGCGGGGCGCGTCAGCGGCCCATTACGCTCGCTTTGACAAACAAGTCGAAGAGGTCTTCGATGATCTTACCGACCCGATGAGCATCAAGTTGCCACCGTACTACCCTCGCGACCAGGCGATTCTGAAAGACTGGTCGAGCTATCTCGACAGCGTGCGGATGACCGACCGCCATGTCGGCTTGGTGATCGAGCGATTAAGAGACGAAGGTCTCGTGGAGAACACTCTCACCGTCTTCTTTACCGATCACGGGATTAGTCACGCGCGCGGCAAGCAGTTTCTCTACGACGAAGGCACCCACATCCCGCTAATCGTCGGGGGCCCGGGAATCGCCAAGGGAAAGACGCGGGATGACCTCGTCGAACACATCGACATCGCGGCATTCACACTCGCCGCAGCCGGCGTG
>CAZWOU010000046.1:0-37754 GCA_964635375.1 uncultured Pirellulaceae bacterium
CGTTCTCCGTCGCTACAATGCGGCAATCGCTCATAGGCCAAAGGATTGGGCTCGACTACAGACCATTTTCCCCGGAGGTTTAGTGCGATGAACAAGGTAAGCAATGTGTTTGAGGCCATCCTCAAGTATGGCCACGATGAGGATTTCGTTCCGGATACGGCCAACTTCGTGCCGACCGATGCGCCGGCTGGGTCGCCAGAGAAAATCGAAATCCTCCGACGTCGAGTCGAAATGGGCAACCCTCTCTGGAATTCGGACGACCGCGTCGACTACTCGGGACTGACCGGCGCCATCCGGCCTCGCGAATAATTTCGCTGACTGGCCAGTCGCACTCTTGGCCTTAACGGCCATTCGAGAAGCGATATCGAAGAGTGATTTCCAACAGCCGGCCTAGTCCGGCTGTTTTTTTTGCGCGCGTGCGATGAGAGCACGGAGTCATGCGAAGCTCAGCTTCGTGAACTGTTATCTCCGCCAACGCTGAGATTTGTCAAAGCGACCAGCTCGGCCCAGGTCATGAATCTTGTTCGCTTGGCCTTCAGTACGGCATGAGGATTTCGTCAGGCTCGAGGCCGGCGATCGACTTGAATTTGCCGTCGCTAATTGCCTCGCCCAACGCTGTGACTCGGCGGAAATCGCGATCCGACGGGCGTCTCCCCTCGATCTCTCTTCGCATGTCGCCGCAAATCACATCGGCCGCTTCTTCCACAACTTGATCGTTCTGTTTCGCCGCATGCAAGCTCGTGCAAAGCATGATGATCAGCTTTTGCACATCGGATGAGAGTGAGGCCATGCGACACTGTCGGTCAGCCAGTTTGAGCTGGTGTTTCCGCATCACGGCGCTGACGGCCAACGGCATCGCTTGAAGCTGATCGTAGGCGTAGTGGGCGTGGGCTTCGAGCCTCGCCGGCATGTTCGGAAGTTTGGGGCTGGGCGTGATGGTTGCGTATTGCTTGAACATCCATTTGGCGTAGGGCGCCATGGCGTCTTTGAGGGCCCACATGTGGGCGGGGTTCAGCGGATTGGGCTTCTTGATGCCAGCTTGCTGCAACGCGCGGCCAACCGGCTCAAAATAACTGGTGCCGTGTTGTTTGACGAGCGATTTGAAGAAGGCCATACCGAGCATTTCGCCTTCGCCTTCGTAGATGCAAGGCGCCAGGTACTCGTGAACATGGTCGCCCAGCAAATGTCCATGCAGGAACGCCCGCCCTCCGTGCGTCTTCATGAAAACCTCAATGGCTGCCTCTTTGAGTGACTCGCTGCCAAAGATCTTCGCGACAATACACTCCATTTCACCTCGGTATCCTTGATCGATCAGCGTCGAGCACCAATCGACGAGGGCGTCGCTGGCGACAATCAATCCAGCCAAACGTCCCAGGCGTCGCTTGACGAGCTCGCGTTTGGCGATGGACTCGCCATAGGTCACGCGGAAGCCGGCCCAAGGAATAATGCTGGCCATCATGGTTCGCATCACGCCGGCTGCATTGGCGCACAACGCGATACGGCCCAGGTTGAGGCCGTGATAGGCAATCGTCAGCCCGTTGCCCTTCACAGGCTTGAGCAGGTTCTCTTTGGGAACGAGGAAGTCCTTGAAGATGATCCCGCGGTTATGGGTGCGCTTAAGGGCGTAGATTCCGTACTTGACCAGCTGGAACTGATCGTTTTCGGCATCGGGCAAGTCGCAGACTAAAACAGCCGGTTTGCCTTCGATCAGGCAGACGAGCCCTATCGTTCGCCCAGGCGCAACGTTCGTGATGAACAGCTTCTCACCGTTCACAACATAATGCTCTCCGCGGAGTTCGGCGGTTGTACTCAGAGCAGTCAGGTCCGAGCCGGCACAGGGCTCGGTCAGGGCGAAGGCGGAGAGACGACGCCCGCTGGCCAGCTCGGGCAGGTACCTTTGTTTTTGATCTTCATTGCCGAACGTGCGCACCGGGTCCACCGCGCCGATACAGCCGTGGACTGAGGCGAGACCGGCGACGGTTGGCTCGAGCATCGCCATGCGAGTTAAGAATGGGGCGAAACTTCGAAAGGGAGCGCTTGCGCCTCCGTACTTTTCGTCGACCAGCAGGCCCCAATAACCGACTTCGCCCAGCGAGTCAAAAAGTGTTTCTGAGAGCTGATCGTTCTCGTCGAGCAATGCGTTCTGATCGCGGAAGCGGCGGACAACATCCATTGAGTCTTGCATCACCGAGTGGACGCGTTCAGGCGTCGCTTCGTCGTCCGCCGAGAACATTTCAGCTGGTGCGCCGCTGTCCCACACGACGCGATGGGCCGGGCTGTTGACAGTTTGATACTGAGACTGAAAGAGCTGTTCAACTTGGTCGTCCGCTTGGTCGATTGCGCCAGTGCGTCGAGCTTCCTCGTCGCTCTTCCCGCCCATTCGCATCGCGGTCTCGGCGAACGACGTGCCGTCGGCATTGGCCGGATCGCTTGCGTCGGGGCTGTCTTTCGCGGCATGAGGGTCCGTTGACATCGAGTGCTCCCATCTGCTTGAAGTACAAACGATCGTAGCCGTCTTGCCGCAAAGCGGGCTAAGCCTTGAAACCGCCCGCGTCTGCGCCTTTGATCCTATTATCGACATGGATCTCCATAATCGCCTCTTTTGTCTCTCCCTCCGGGCCCGCAATCCCTTTTGGCCTTTGGACACTTCGTCCCAGTTGAATTATCCGCCTTGAGCCGCATGAAGGTGACGCGCCGATTAAACCGACTAGGGAATATTGAACAACGCCAAGCGGCGTCGCCTGCCCAGTGTTTCGGAGTCTCACTCGTTTCCACTCGATGTTCGCCGCGCGTAGAGCATCTCAATTTCCCCCTGATGGCGTTTGGTGATCACATTGCGGCGAACGCTGAGCTTGGGTGTGAGTTCGCCGTTCTCGATCGAAAACGGTTCGGTTCTCAGAATCACTTTGCGGACCTGTTCGTGTCGCGCCAGGTCCGCCAGCTGTTTCTCGATGACGTTGAGGACGAGTTCATGTGTTGCGGGCAGTTCGAGCAATTCGCCGTTCGAGAGATTTCCCTGCGAGAGATTTCCCTGCGACGGGTCTTGGGCGCCAAGTTGCTGGCGAGTTGTTTCGGGATCGAGCACGACAATGGCGGACAGGTAGGATTGGTTGTCGCCGATCACGATCGCCTGTTCAATGCAGGGCGGTTGTTGCATGAGGTGTTCAAGCAGCAAGGGCGAGACGTTCTTGCCGGAGGAAGTGACAATAAGCTCCTTCTTTCGACCAGTGACAAATACATATCCATCGTCATCGACTTGCCCCAAGTCTCCCGTGTGCAGCCACCCGTCGACGACAATCTCGTCCGTTGCTTGCGGTTGCTTATAGTATCCCAGCATGACATGCGGACCGCGAGTGAGAATTTCGCCATCGGCGGCGCAGGCAACGTCCACGTTTGGTACCGCCTGGCCGGAGGCGCCGCGTCGATAGTGTGTCTCACTCGAGGCTGAGATGATGGGTGACGATTCACTGAGCCCATAGCCTTGCAGGAGAGGCAAGCCGTTCGCTCGATAGAAGTCAAACGTCGTCAGCGGTAAGGGGGCGCCTCCGGAGCAGAGAAATCGCATCGATCCGCCGAACATCGTTCGCAGCGCCTCTGGGTCGTCTATCGCCCCAGCGGCCTCAAGGTGGTTTTGAATCTTCTCGTAGAAATATGGGACTGCATTCATGTGGCTGGGGTGAATCGACTGGCAGTCCGCAATCACCGACTCGCGACCGCTGGAGAGCGCCAACTGGGATCCGCCGACGATGGTCACGTAGAGGTCGCAAGTCCGCGCGAAAATGTGACTCAGCGGTAGGAAACTGAGTCGAATGTCAGAGCGGTCTTGGGCGAAGACTTGGCAGGCGGCCAAAGCGTTGCTGCAGAGGTTGCCGTGGCTGAGCATCACTCCTTTGGGTTCGCCTGTCGTGCCGGAGGTATAGAGGATCGTCGCCAAGTGATGGGTCCGGCAGTCCGCGATCGCTTCTGCGAGAATCTGCTCGCCCTCTGCAAGGTCTCCTGGGCGAACGAAATCTGGCCAGGATGTCGAAGAGATTGCCTCGGAGTCGACAGGATCGTAGGTGACGACGCGCAAGCGGGAGGGTATCGGGCCGGCCAGTTTCTGGATCTGTTCAGAGGACGAGGCGATCAGCAGATGCGCGTCGGTATCGTTGATTTGCCAGGCGATTTGGGCACCGGCCAGAGTCGCGTGAGCCGGCACATGGACCGCTCCAGCGGCCTGCATTGCCAGGTCGGCAACGATCCACTCCCAGCGATTCTCCGAGACGTGTACGACTCTGTCTTTTCGTTTGATCCCGGCTCGCCGCAGGGCCGAAGCCGCTTGGCAGACGGCCTCGTACAATTGGCGCCACGAAATCGGCTCAAACGGGCCTTCGTCGACTCGACGCCAGATCGCGGGGTGATCGTCGAGTGTCTTCGCGAGACGAGAAAAATGGGCCAGGATGGAAGTCATGGTTTCTCGCTAACCCGTCGAGCGTCTAGGCCGTCTCGCGGCGCGGTCGCTCAATCCAATCGTTCAAAGATCGTGGCGATGCCTTGTCCGGCGCCAATGCACATCGTCGCCAAGCCGAACTGGACGTCATGATCGCGCATTGCGTGGAGCAGCGTGGTGGCTATCCTCGCGCCACTGGCGCCCAACGGGTGTCCGATTGCGATCGAACCGCCCCGAACATTCACCTTCTCGATGTCGAGCTTCAGCATCTTTGCGCAGGCCAGCGCCTGGGCGGCGAACGCCTCATTCAGCTCAATCAGGCCGATATCGCCGATTTCGAGCTGGGCGCGTTCGAGGGCTTTGGCGGTGGCCGGTACCGGCCCAGTTCCCATCAGGCACGGCTCAACGCCCGCCACGGCTGTCGCGCGGACTTTGGCGATTGGTTTCAGGCCCAACAACTCCGCCTTCTCGGCCGACATCACGAGCATCGCGGCGGCGCCGTCGTTTAGCGGCGAACTATTGCCGGCCGTCACGGTGCCGAACTTCGGCATGAAGGCTGGCGACAATGCAGACAGAGCTTCGAGCGATGCGTCGAAGCGAACACACTGATCGACTGCGATCTCCGTGCGTCGGCCAGCTTGATCTCGGCCAAAAATAGGCGCGATCTCGTTCTTGAATTCGCCCGCTTGGTGGGCCTTGGCCGCGAGTTCGTGACTGCGCAGGGAGAACTCATCCTGGGCTTCCCGCGATATGTCTTGGGTCTGAGCAAGGAATTCCGCGGTGACGCCCATCATCATGGCGCCTTTGGAGGTGAATTTGAACAGCCGGGAATTAAGGTCAATGCCGTGATCCATCGGCAGATGCTGCATGTGCTCCATGCCGCCGACAATCTGCACGTCTTCAAAACCCGCCATGATCGAATGGGCCGCCTGGTTTAGCGCCTGCAGGCTGCTGCCGCAAAGTCGATTGACGGTGACGCCCGCTGTATCGACCGGCAAGCCAGCCATGATGCTGATTAGGCGGGCGGCGTTGAGCCCCTGCTCTTTCGTTTGCTGAGTGCTGCCGAGAATGACGTCTTCAATGGCGTCCAGTGGGATTTCATTTCGTTGGACGAGGGTTTGAATGCAGGCGACGGCCAAGTCGTCGCTGCGGACGTCGCGATAGCAACCCAGATCTTTGTGCGCGCGGCCTATTGGCGTTCGCACGCAATCGACGACAACAGCCTCTTTCATTTCCCTACTCCTGAGGACTCATATCGTAGAACTTGCGATGGTCACGGGCCATTTCGAGCAACAGTTCAGTCGGTTCCGCTCGCTTGCCCAACGACTTTAACGGTTTCAGGCTCTCGACGATGCTCGCCGCGCCGACTTGGTCCGCCCAAAACAGCAAACCCCCTTTGAAGGGCGGGAAGCCGAGTCCAAAGATCATTCCAAGATCAACGTCGCGCGGGTCTCGGACGATTCCCTCCTCGAGCGCCCGGGTCGCTTCGAGCAGCATCGTGAGAAAGAGCCGATCCCGAATTTGGCCCGTGTCAAACTGAGTCTCTTTTCGCAAATAAGGACGCAGCAAGTCATCAAACGCCGGATCTGGTTCCGGCTTCTTCTTACGGTTCTCATAATTGAAAAAGCCTCGACCCGACTTTTGCCCCAGGCGTCCGGACTTGACGAGCGCGGGCAGAATGGGGGAGGCCACGATGCGGTCGGGGTAAGCTTCCCACATCGTTCGGCCAGCATAAAACGCGGTGTCGATTCCGACCATATCGTACAGAGCCAGTGGCCCCATCGGCATGCCGAATGACTTGGAGGCGCGCTCGATATCTTTGATGGCCGCGCCGTCGGAGAGTAACTCCAAAGCCTCATTCATGTAGGGGAGGAGCAGCCGGTTGACGAGGAAACCGGGCCCGTCGTTCACCACGATCGGCATCTTTCCCAGTTGCTTGGCGTACGCCACGGCCGTGGCAATTGTGGAGTCGCTGGTTAACTTGCCGCGGATGATCTCCACCAGTTTCATACGGCGAACCGGGTTGAAAAAGTGGATCCCGCAGAACTGCTCGGGGCGTTTCAGTTTGCTGGCGAGCGAGGTGATTGGAATGGTGGACGTGTTCGAGGCCAGGATGGCGCTCTCGGCTAATTGGGGCTCCAACCTCTCAAAAACCTGCCGCTTCACGTCGGCATTCTCCACGATTGCCTCGACGACCAGCTCGCACGTCTTGAGGCCGTCCGTCGAGGTGAGATTGAGCTTCGAAGACAGTTCCAAGAGTCGATCGACGTTGGCGCCCTCGAGTGTTCGGTCATAAGCGGCTTCTTCCAAAGCCAACTCGCTGCCCTTTTCAAGCGATTCTTGCGAGGCGTCCGCAAGGCAGACCGTCAGATTGCGCTTAAGATTCGCGGCGACGATCCCCGCGCCCATGATGCCGGCGCCGATGACGCCCACTTGATTGACCTTCTCCGCTGCCACTTCAGCCGAAACGCCTGTGTCCTTCTTGTTGCGGTCGGTGAGCATGAACACATTGATCAATGCGGCGTTGACTGGCGAGCCGAATAGCTGCGACATGCCCCGGGCTTCGATCTTGCAGGCCTCGTCAAGATCGGCGGCTGCAGATTCCAACATCGTGTCCAAAGCCGCTTCGGGCGCAGGATACTTGCCGCCGGTTTGAGAGCGAATGTAGCCCGATGCCGTAATGCCCAGAAATCCAATCTCTGTTTCCGACATTGCGATCGGCCGACTCCAGCGGACGCGGTCGTCAAAATAGCGACCGCTCAGACGCTCCTCGCGGACAAGATTGATGGCGACTTCGAGCAGCGATTCGGAATTGGCCATGTCGGTTGCGATGCCAAGCCCGACCGCTGCAGCGGCGTCAACCGATTCCCCACCGGTAATCATCTCGACCGCGTTGGAGAGTCCAATAATCCTGGGCGTTCTTGCGGTGCCACCCCAACCGGGAAACAGCCCCAGCTTGACTTCGGGGAAACCGAATTGGGTCTTGGCGTTGTCAGCCACAACGCGGCGGTCGCACCAGATGGCGAGTTCGGCGCCACCGCCAACGCACATTCCGTCGATTGCAGCGACAGTCACGAAAGGCGTATTGGCGAGCCGAGCGAACAACGTCTGGCCTCGCCGACAGATCTTTTCGCTCTCTGACGACTCAATGTCCAAGTTGGCGGCGAATTCGCCAATGTCGGCGCCTGCGATAAAGATTCCCGGCTTCGCGGAGGCAATGATCAGGCCTTCCAAGCCTTCATCCTTCGCCAACTCATCCAGCCTCGATTCCAATTCGTCCAGAACAACTGACGAGAGAATGTTGGCCCCTTTGTTGGGCATGTCAAACGTAAGTAGCGCGATATCCGGTTCGGGCTTTGTGAGAGTGAGCGACGAAGCTTCCGACATAGAAAGCGATCCTTGCGACAGGAAGAAAGGCGAAACATGCACCGCTGACTTGAGTTGCGCCAACGACGCCCGCTCGACCTGGAATGCTAACCGCCACCGCCGTTGCAGGAAAGCCCGGGATGGGAATTGAATCCTGGACAGGACTCTCTAGGATGCCGGATGGACCATTTCCTCAACCAACGAGAATCACCGATGCCTAGCCCCCGGCACTCAGCCCGTCTCCCAACCGCCATCGCCCTCTTCTTTGCCGCCTGCGCCCTGTCAAACGCACTAACCTTGGCTGGCGAGAAAGACGCCAAAACCGTCACTCTGACGGTTGATTTCGGTGACGGATTCCAGAAACGGTACACAGCTCTAAAACACACGCCGAAAATGACCGTGTTGGACGCCCTGACCGCGGCCGGGAAGCACTCGCGTCCGCTAGCTTTCAAGTACCGAGGCAAGGGAGAAACCGCATTCGTTACGCAAATTGACGGGCTGAAAAATGACGGCGCCGGCCGTAATTGGATCTTCCGGGTCGGGGGTAAGCAGGGAAAACGCAGTTGTGGCATCACGCCTCTCAAGGCGGGCGATCATGTTGCCTGGGGATTTGAGCGATATAGGCCGTGATCTTGCCAGACAAATTCGCAACTTGTTGTCTTTCCGGCGAGCGGCGAGTTACTTAGAATTGCATTCTTGAGACGAACCCCTACATTTGGCTGAAAGCACGACGATGAGAAACACGCGGAACGAAGTCATCGCATTGGTCACCCTGGTGTCACTTGGCGTCGTGCTCCGTCTGGGGTTGCGCGACTTGCCGAATTTCGCACCAGTCGCCGCGCTGGCCCTTTTCGCGGGATACTACTTTCGCTCGCGCCTGATGGCGATCGCGGCACCTCTCTCAGTGATGCTGATCTCAGACTTCTTCGTCGGCGGGTATTCGCTGGCGATGATGATTGTCGTTTACACGATGCTGGCGCTGCCTGTGGCGGCCCGTGGTTGGCTTCGGCGAAACTGTCAACTGGGACATGGGTCGCTTGGCGCAAACGCTCGCAGCGTCGCTGTCCTCACCGCCAGCGCGTTGGGTTCGTCCCTCGCATTCTTTCTCGTCACCAACGTCGCGGTTTGGCTCGTCTGGTACGAGCGCTCGCTGGGCGGCCTTGCCGAGTGTTATCTACTCGCGCTGCCTTTCTTCCGCTTCACCCTGGCTGGCGACCTCGTTTTCGCCGTCGCCCTCTTCTCCAGCTACGCCGTTCTACTCTCGCTCACCGGAACTCGTTCCATTGATGGGAATCCGACAACGGGAATTCGGGCCGGCGCCGAGCCTTGCTAGGCGCCGGATTCCGTTTGGGGAACCGCACGAGTCGCTTCAGTTCGGCCCGTTAGTGTCGCTGTCTGGCGGTTGTTGAAACTGCCGTATGTAGACTGATCCGGCGCCGATTGAGAATCCGGCTGGGCCGGTGACATGGACGCGAACGAAGCATGGACCGCGAGCGTCCTTGGGAATGCTCAGCTTCAGCGCCTTGGCGCCGTTGAGCTTTACAGTTCGTCGAGTCCATACAGGATCATTGGCCATTTCATACGTTTGGTTGTACGAGGCCAAGACGGCTGGCGTGCTCACGAACTGGCTTCGATGGGGAACCGCTTTCCGCGTCAAGTCGCGCCGGCAGATCAGTTCCACCACGGCCTCGCCCACAGCGCCCTCGATTCTCACATCGATCGATTCGCCGGCCCTCGCTTCATCCGGCACGACGACCTTTGCCTTCGAGGGCCGCGGTAGCCGAAGCAGAGGATCGCCGAGCAGGTTGAACAGGACCACATGCTCCGCCCTTTCCTCGGCCAACATGTTCCGAGAGGGGCTGATAACTGCAGCCAGCTTGTCAAGCATCGTCCGATGGCGATCGGCCGGGTCGTCCATGTCCGGAACAGTTACGAGTTCGTGTTTGGCTCGCTGAATCAACTCGCCGAGCGTTACCTGCTTCTCAACAAAATACAAACGCAGCATGGAATGACTCATCACAGCCATGGCGTACGGCATCGTGACTCGAGATCCAGAATAGACGGCGATCGGTCCGCCAGGCTGCTTGATCATGACCTCGGAAAGGCAGTCGTCGCGGTTGTCAAACGCACCTGCGTAGCAGGACAAAAAAATCGCGATCGGCGGACGAGTGCGAGCGTCGAGTTTAACCGCGTCCTTGACGGAGAAGATCCCGTGAGCTTGGCCCGGAACGCGGACGCGGTCGAGGTAGGTCCGCTGGCCATGCCCAATGTAGATCCAAAACAAACAACCCTCATTTAATCTCCGGAGAGTCGTCTTATGAAAGTCCCTGGGGTCAGGGCAGTACGCGCTCCGCCAACTTCCGTAGGTCATACTCGTTAGATAGGCTGACGGTATGCCGTCGGTCAAGAAGGTCTTTGTCGTCAATTCCAACGCCATGTCGGCAATCGCGCCGAACCCCCCCACGCCAGCGACAAAATTTAGTTTCGATCGCCAGGGACCAAAATCCGTCTCCGTTTCGTAGGCGATGATGCGGTCCGCCAGGTTCTCGAGTTCCTTCGCATCATCCGCCGGCAGGCGGCCAATAGCGACTTCGGGCAGCAGATCGCCGTCCATATCGGCGTAGGGCGCATCGGAGGCGATTGTCGGTTCCGAGCCCCATTTGACGTTTACCGTCGCTTTGACCATGTGCGTGGCCGTCTGCAAGGAACTCGGCCGAGTCTTCGAAATCGCGTCCCCGACAATCACAATCGAGCGGAAAGGCGACTTGGCGAAGCGATCGGTAATCCGCGCATCAAGTTCCTCCACACTGCCCTCGTTAGACATCCATTCCAGCCGATGCCCTTGCGACTCTCGGTGGGCTATCCACTTCTTCAAAGCAGGTCGCAAGACTTCGGCGCAGACAACGATCGCGTCTGCCGGCCGCGCAGCCAGCTCGGCCGCCAAAGCGGCGCAGCGCAAGCCCAAGATGAGCAGTGAGAATACGGCAAGCAGCAGAACACGCTGCGGCTTATGGCACCTATGGGTCGAGTAGGAATCGTGGCGGCCTTGATTGGATTCTATGCTCGTTTCACCTGCCGCCACAACATGAATTTCATCTGCTGCGGGAATGACCGGGTGATTGTCTACTTGGCGTGTACGGAGTGTGATAGAATATGCTGCGCAAGGGTCTCGGCTGCGTGCCTGCGGGTATAGTTCAATGGTAGAACACAAGCTTCCCAAGCTTGGTACGGGGGTTCGATTCCCCCTACCCGCTTTCTCCTTGTTTTGATCAATCTTCAGCCCAGGCCGCAACAGAACTCGCTTCCGCTTTGCGGTAGTTTTTGGGGCACACATCGAAAGGGACAAAGATTGATGTCCAACTGCAAGCTCCAAAAGCAAATCTCCCTTGCACTCGCCCTGATCGTGGTGATGGCGTTCGCTCAGATGCGTCCCCAAACGCTCGTCGCCCAGCAGCCTCGCCTGCCCGTCTCAAAGCTCGCGGCCGATATGGTCAGGGTGCATCGTGGACCGACGCTCTACGGAGCAATCGTGAACCGCGATGACGCCGGCAACGTCACGTTTGCGGTGCACCGCGAGTGGCTCAAGAAGACACACAGAGAATATCACGATTTGGTAGTCGAGCGTGACGCGGCGTTTATCAAGTCAAACAGCGGGCGGTTGTTGAAGCGAGTTGAGACCTGGCGGGAACACAGGAAGGAAGATGTGGGGATGCGAGTCTTCTTGGACAAAGAGAAGAAACGCTTGACCGAGTTGCTTGAGGAGAAGACTTCGCCGAAGGGTGCCGCCGCCAGGGGAGGTCCACTGCTATCGGTGGAGATTCTTGCCGATGAGATCAAGACCGCCTATGCCCAGCCGCTTGAACGGCGGCGTCTCCTGCGGGCCGCTTGGAAGCATAACGTTCACAACGCGGTGACTCGCACGCCACTCGCCCTCTCCCGCGAACTGGAGAAACTTGAGGTGGACTGGCGAAATGCGACGTCCGGTCCGAGTGTGGCGTCGGCAACTGCCGATTCGGAACAGCAATGGGCGACGCGGATGGCGTTGGTCGAGTTCCGTTTGCGCAAACCGTTGCGGTTTCAAGGCGCGGGTTCGTTTCTCGCTCGCACTGGAGCGGGCGCCGACGATGTGGCCATGAAAGAGGTGATGGGTCGCGTTCTCAAAGATCAGCTTACGGAGCAGCTTAACGCGTTGCTTGGCCGCGGCAAGCCAAAGGATGACGGCAAGTGGCTTGAGCAGGCAATCCGCGAAGCGGAAAAGGAAGACGTGCTTGGATTCCGCGTTGCCAGGCTCGACAAGGACGTCGCCAAGGGCACCGCGACCGTTGAGGTCTCCTTCTTCGCCAAGATGCCCAGTGGAGAATGGGCGTCCGTCTTTCAGACACGCGCGACAAAGTCAGCTGCGGACGTCAAGAAAGAGTCACTTGAAGAAGTTGCGGGCGCGGACGAAGTGAAGAACATTCTCGGATTGCTCAAGGGAACCGGGTTGCCGCTCGGAGACGACGCGATGAAACGCGCCCTTGGGTTTGGCGCCGCGACCAAGGAAGCGATGAACCAGGCCCATCTCCAATTCGTCACCTTTCTCAACCCCTACACCAAACGAGTCGACTCGCCTGCGATTCGATCGACACGCTAGGCGAAGGGCGGCACGACGAACTGTTCAGTCGCCCGAATGCAACTCGCACCCGTCGGTATCACATTTTCCTCCAGCCAGCCGGTAACGACGTTTTGCGATTTGTCGATACGCCCAATTCCAGATCGGCAGGGTGAAGGGCAAGTTGAGGATGGGGTAGAGCGGGTAGAGGCGAGGTAGGCGCCGAGACAGGTATTGAATGCCAGCGGCGCCGCCATATCGTTCGCCCGAGCGGGGGATGACGTAAAGCTGCTCCATCAACTGTTCGTGGGTCAAGTCGGGGTAATTTGCCGCGACCGACGGATCGTGGAGGGAGACAAAGACTAGGCGGTGCCGCGAGTCCCATTGATGGAGGCGGGAAACTTGCCCCTGGCAGAAACTGCACTGCCCGTCGTAGACGACGACGTCCGCGGCGGGATTTGTCTCGGGCGCTGGCAGGTCCACAGTTCTGTTCCTTTGCCGCAAGTTTCTGTTCATTTGCCGCAAGTTTCTGTCAGGTAGTCGATTGCGCGGAATAAGCTGAGCCGACGCGGCCCCTTTTCTAACCGCAGGAAACCTGTCGGGCGCAACCGCCGCTGGACCGATTCGTCTTAACGATAGTGTGGGGAGGCCGACGGCACCGCTGAAATGCCCCAAAATCGGCGAGAAACGGGGCGCTTCATTCTGCGCTAACCCCTATAATAGCCGACGTATAGAAAGTGAGTGCGAGTTTGGCTGTTTGCGCCTCAATGGGCGCCGACTGCCGCTGTGCTATTCTGTGCGAACGTGTGGAGTTGCGGGAATGCCGACCCATTTCCGCCCCCGACCCTATGGGTACCGGCCCTTTTCAATTCAACCAAATAGGCCTGGCCAGACCCTGGACTGGAGATTCTGAACGATGGAAGAACTGAGATCACAAGTAGGTCGGGCGCGCCGCAGGTTGGCGCTTCATCAATTCTTAGCGACGGTGGTGTGGTGGCTTTTTGGCGCCCTTCTCGTTGCTGTGCTCGGCATCGCGGCGAGCAAGATCTGGGTTATGTCGGTCGATAAGACTGTGTGGCTTTGGAGCTGGTTTGGCGGCGCTGCGTTTGCCGGGGTGGCCGGCGCGGCAATTTGGACGTATATCGTCCGCCGAAGCCACCTAGACGCGGCCATTGAAATTGATCGGCGATTCGGTTTCAAGGAGCGAGTTTCCAGTACGCTGTCCCTGGCGCCGGAAGAACGCACGAGCGAAGCGGGACAAGCGCTCGTCCAAGACGCGACGCGACGAGTTTCACGTGTCGAGATCAGCGAGCGTTTTCCGGTTCAAACCAACTGGAAGATGTTGCTTCCCTTTGTTCCGGCCGCTGCCGTTTTCGCTTTGGCGCTGCTGGTGCCCGATGCGATTCAACAGCAGGCCAATGCCGCCGCGTCGACCAAGTCCGAAATCGAGACGGCGAAGGAGAGACACTCCAACTTGCGTGAACGACTGAAGAAACAACGCAAGCAAATGGAGCAAGAAGGCCTGAAGGACGCGGATTCGATTTTCAAACAGATTGAAGAGTCACTCGGTGATGTCGACCTCAACAAGGACGGCGTCAGCAAGAAGAAAGCGCTCATCGAACTGAAAGATCTGGCGAAGAAACTCGGCGATCGTCGCGACATGGCGAACAGTGCCAAGGAGCTTAAGAACCAACTCAAGAAACTAGCGAATTCGACATCTGGTCCTGCCGACGAACTGGCAAAGGCGATGCGACAAGGTGATTTCGCGGCCGCCAAGAAGGCCTTGCAAGATCTTGGCAAGAAGATCGCCGAAGGCAAGCTCACGAAGGAGCAAAAGCAGAATCTGACCAAGCAGATGCAGCAGATTAAGAAGAACTTGAATCAGCTTACGCAAAAGCAACAAGACGCCAAGCAGCAGCTGGAAGAGAAGATTAAGCAGATGAAGCAAGCGGGCGATCAGAATGCCGTCGAGCAACTTCAGCAGCAATTGGACAAGCTAGCTCAGCAAGACCAAATGATGAGCCAGCTGGAACAAATGGCTCAGCAAATGAAACAAGCTGCCGACGCCATGCAAAAGGGAGATCAACAGGGCGCTTCCCAGCAAATGGCTCAAATGATGCAGGATTTTCAGAAGTTGCAAGATCAGCTTGACGAACTTGAGTCGCTCGACGACTTGATGGACGATCTGGCTGATGTTCGCGATTCGATGAACTGCAAGAATTGCAACGGCGCCGGATGCCAGCAATGCCAAGGCATGGGCCAGGGCGGGCAGGGCAACGGCAATGGATTGGGCGAGGGCCAAGGCCGCGGCCAACGACCGGAAGAGGAAAGCGACACGAGCGGATATCGTTCGAAAGTCGGCGCAAAACCTAGGGCTGGCGAATCAGTCTTGAAGGGGTTCACCTCAGGGCCGAACCTGCCTGGCGTCTCCACTGAAGACATCAAGACGACCATTCAGCAGAATATCTCGACCTCAACCGATTCGTTGACTGATCAGCGACTTCCGCGAGATCAACGCGACCACACGAAAGATTACTTTGATCGATTGAAGAAGTAACCCGTTAAGGTCGCAGTTTTGGGAGAACACAAGACGGCGTAGGCTTCGGCCCGCGCCGTCTTTCTTTTTTTTCACTCGCAACTCAAAAGCCTCGTTCACCAGGCCGGTTGGCAGCTCCAAACGGGGCTTGCAGCTGATTGGACTGTAGCCGATTTCACTGTAGCCGATTGGACAGCCGACTCGCCGAGATCGTCTGTAATCCCGCGCCATTCTGGGCGGCGAACCGAATAAGCGCCGCTGGGCCGCTTTCGATTCACTTCGCGCTGACGCGACGGGGGATGGTGAAGGAGTAGAGCAAAACGACGGCGCCGACGGAAATAAATGTCCAAGGCGCCCATTCAGGCGGCTTGAGGTCTCGCGAAATGGGCCCCGTGGGCTGTTGATTTGCGTTGAACGCGGTTGTTCCATCCTCACTCTTTGCCAGAACCGCCTTGTCAATAATCAGGCATTCGCCCCCGACAATACAAAGTACGATCCCCATTGCGACAAAAAATGCTCGCCACATGATGGTGGTCTCCAGCACAAGTTCCTCTCGGCCGTCGAACGGTTACGAACGGCCCTCCTAGCGAATCCTATCGGCCATGCGTCGGCGATGAAGGGCGAGAATGGGGTCGAATTCCGAAAAGACCGTTCGCCACTATTGTCCTCATTGGATGGAATCTATGGGCGGACCGGCAGCCATTAGAGCCGTGATCGTTGTCGGCTTGGCTGGACAATTCCGCTGTCCGTTTCGACTGGTCCAGCCGGCCGCGAAAGGTGAAACGATTTCGTTTTCACTGGCGGTTAGCTCAACCTCAACGAGCAATCTCCCGATGCTTTTTGGAGCGACGAAGGACCCACTTCAACATCGCGGTGGTTGTTGGCGCGGGGGGGCGCACGTATAATTCCCCGACCCGCTGCACTGAAGGGAAGTTTGGGGTGAACAAGAAGCCCAGAATCCTTTGCTTAGGCCCTGATGTCAATCTGCCTGAAGAGCTCCTTCAAGCGGCCCGGGTATCGTTAGTTAAGGACCCTCTCCAAGCTCTGCAAGGGCTGAGCAGTGAAGACATTGCCGGGGTCTTTATCTCCCGCCAAGATCTGCTCGACGCGGGCAGTATCAGCAGCATTCTTCAGAGTGAACAGATCCTAGACGGCCTTCCGGATGGCGTGGTGTTGCTCGACAGCGACAACAAGATCATCTGGGCGAATCAGCGTCTCATCGATTGGACGTCAATCTCCAAGCAAGCCATTGTCGGTCAGGGATTCTATGCGGCGCTGCAGAGTCCTGAGATTCTGGGTCCGGACTTCTGCCCGTTTCACAGCGCGCTGGCCACTCGTCGACCGAGTTCTTCAACATTGCGTGTGAATGAGAACCAGTACTTTCAGACCCATGCGGCCCCTGTGTTTGAAGGGGACGCCGAGCCGTCTCATCTGATTGTCACCGTCCGCGACATCACCGTTGAGATGCTTCAGCAACAGAAGCTGGCGGCGATTCACAAGGCGGGGATCGCCCTGGCGGATCTTACCCCTGGCGAAATCTTCGAAATGGAAGTCGAGGATCGGATCGAGCTGCTCAAATCGAATATCCTGCACTACACGCAGGATTTGCTTAATTTCGACGTCGTCGAGATCCGCCTGCTCGACCAACAAACGGGCGAACTCGCGCCGTTGCTTTCGGTGGGGATCGACGCCGAGGCGGCCAATCGGCCCTTGTTCGCTCGCCCAACGGACAATGGCGTTACCGGCTTCGTGGCGGCCACGGGCAAAAGCTATCTGTGCGAAGACGTCAGCGAGGACCCGCTTTACATCGAAGGGTTCAAGGGGGCTCGCAGTTCGTTGACTGTTCCTTTGATCCTTCACGATCAGGTGATCGGCTCTTTCAACGTCGAAAGCCCGGAATCGCAAGCGTTCACCGAGAGCGATCTTCAATTCTTGGAGATTTTCGCCAGAGACCTTGCCGCCTCGCTCAACACGCTCGAACTGTTAGTAGCCCAGAAGGCCGAGGCGACTCAAGAGAGCGTCGAGGCGATCCATAGCGCGGTGGCTTTGCCTATCGACGAGATTCTCAACGAAGCCGTGAATGTGATGGAGCGGTACATTGGCCACGAACCGCACGTTGTCGATCGCCTGCAGCGGATCCTCCGCAATGCTCGTGACATCAAGCGAGTTATTCAAAAAGTCGGCCAAACGATGACGCCCATTCAAGCGGTCCCCGCGTCAACGCGGACAGAGGCGAGGCCGATGTTAGCCAGCCGTCGCGTTCTCGTTGTCGATGCGGACAACTCAGTCCGAAATGACGCCCACGCTCTGCTAGAGAGGTATGGCTGTGACGTCGAGACGGCCCACGAAGGCGGTGAAGCCGTGATGATGGTGCGGAACTGCGACGGTCAGTACGATGTGATCATTGCCGACATCCGCCTTCCAGACATCTCCGGCTACGACTTGCTATTGCGACTCCGAGAGGTGATCGATCCGGTGCCTTTGATACTGATGACCAGTTTTGGTTATGACCCTGGGCACTCTATTGTGAAGGCAAGACAATCCGGACTGCACGCTAAAGCGGTTCTCTACAAGCCGTTTCGACTGGACCAATTGGTGCAGACAGTGGAAGCGATTCTCGAGGCGAACGGAAAAGCCGCCCCCACCTAACGCTTTCGCAAACGGTCGATTCTCGAATGGTGCGTCAAGAGTGGTTCCATGCATTCGCCGTGTTCTTTGGCCATGGGGCATTCTGGACCTATTGCTTCAACGCTTTGCACTCCGTGCCGTTGCCACGCAGCGCTGTGCGAACGCTTGAACGCTTGTTCGCGGCGGTCGCCGCCGCCCCGCTTCTCGCCTTGCCGTGGTGGGCCGGCCTCTATCAGGCGGTAGGCAACGATCCTGGGTTTCGCGGCTATCGTTATTTCTGCTGGGGAATAGGCGGCCTGACCGTCGTCTGCTGGATCGTTCGAAAACTCCACAGCGAGCGACGATCGGGACTCATTCGCAAGGAACTAGAGACGCTCGATATTGGAGCGATTCACGGTCAGTCGATGAGTCGAGGGCGATGGCGGGCGTTGGCCCACTTCCCCGGGAACGAAATCGAACAGCTTCACGTACAGCAAAAGCTGATCTCGATTGCGAATCTCCCCGACTGCTGGGAAGGTGTGACCGTCTTGCATCTGACTGACCTCCACCTAACCGGTCGCATGACCAAGCCGTTCTATGATCACGCGTTGGAACAGGCTCGGGCCATGCAAGCCGAAATGGTCGTTATCACGGGCGACATCATTGAGAACGTCGGCTGCCTGGATTGGCTGGACTCAACCATTGGCGCCCTTTCCGCGCCGTTGGGCGTCTATTTCATTCTCGGCAATCACGACAAACGGATGCCCGACGTGTCTGCCGTGCGAGAGCGTCTTGAGGGCCTTGGCCTGATCGACCTTGGCGGAAAAGCGAGGCCTGCAGAGACGCCGCGCGGCCCGCTGCTCATCGCGGGCAACGAACGCCCCTGGTTCGGGCCGACGCCGACAATTCAGAGTTGCCACCCGGACGCACTTCGCTTGGCCCTCGTCCACACGCCTGATCAGTTTAACTGGGTCGTGAAGAACCGGTTCCATTTGGCTTTGGCCGGCCACACCCACGGTGGGCAGATCCGATTCCCTGTGATTGGCCCGGTTATCTGCCCAAGTTATCTGGGCTGCCGATACGCGAGCGGCGTTTTCCAGAAGGGCGGCGTGGTCATGCACGTCAGCCGAGGACTCGGCGCGATGCATCCCATTCGACTCAACTGTCCGCCTGAGATTACGTTGTTGAAGCTGACGAGTGCGACGGACTAGAACGACGCCGGATACTCACCCGCATCAGCCTGCGACGGCTGCTTCATTTCCGCGCCGCTGAGCTGCTTCCGTTCGCCAGCAAAGCCTTCTTGCGGTACTGACCGAATTCGACGCGACGGACTTCCGGTTCCACTAGATGACCGCCTATCGCCTCACACAATTCGCGGTCCTTGCGCGACAGCACCCAAAAGTAGCGGTGTTTGGCTTCAATCACACGGACGTTAGACCCTATCGGCAACCGCAGGCGAACGGTCTCGGGAAGCACATGATTGCGAGACAGCGCGGCGTTCAGTTCCATTCGCGGAAAGGGCGGCAGGTTTCTTGTGTTCGTCGCATTCAATTGGCAATACCAGTTTGCGAAATCCATGTACGCGTCGACCGCTTTCGGCCATCGTGGCTTGATCGTGTCGACCTCGTAGGAGATTCTCGGCGATGTCAGCGAGATCTGATTTGTGCCGATTACTTCCGCAAACTGAGGGTTAATAAGGAATGCGCGTTTGACCTGTGGAGCCCGAATCTTGAGTTGTTTGGTAAAATTGTCCAGGTGTGCTGTGGTTAGGGACGTCTGCATCATCCGGTCCAAGTCAATCAGATGGATTACCTTGAGCCGGGGATCGAACACAGTGAACTCTTTCCCCTTCGGATCGGAGAGGTCGAACACGCGTCCTCGATAGAAGATCGTGGTGGTCTCCGCCTGGATTGTGTCGCCCTCGCCAATCGTTGTGGCGACGCGAAAGTCCTCGGCCCAGGTCGGTTGTGATAGCAAGACTGCAAGAATAACAGCACCCGTCGTCGATCGCATGATCGGCTTCCTCGCCATTTGTCCACGCTTGGATAATTACAAGTGGCGAAGAGTAGAGCGATCGCGAGTCGTTGTCCAGATCGAATTCTGACGAATCGCTGTCTTTTACTGTGAGAATGCCAGCCGGCGTTGAAGATCGAGGGCCACAGAAAGTACGAAGATGCCCACAATGAGCACGAAAAGGATGGCGATCCTGCGCGAGCACCCAATCCTCTTCTTTGTGTTTTTCGTGGCTCTTTGCGGCCGTCAAATCCTTGCTCAACAGCCACAAGAAGCACTCAGGCGTCGTCGATCCGTACGACAGCGTACTTTTTCCTCCCCGATCGAACGACGATGACAGGCCCATTGAGGTCCCGGTCGGTCAACCGGTAGGCGAAGTCTTCGATTCGCCGGTTGTTAACGTACCCGCCGCCCTGCTCAATTGTGCGTCGAGCCTGACCATTGCTCTTTGCCAATCCGGCGGCGACGAATGCTTCGGTCAGCGTGACGCCGTCATCGAATTGGCCTCGGGAGAAGTGGCAGCTCGGAACGTCAGCAAAGATCTCCAGCAGCTCTCGCGGATCCATGCCGTCAATCTCCTCGCCAAAGAAGGTCCGCGTGGCGCGTTCGGCTGATGCGAGTCCTGTTTCGCCATGCACCATCCGCGTCAATTCGGCGGCGAGCCGTTTCTGGCTGGCCCGCTCGTGCGGCTTCGATTCGCGAGCGGCGTCGAGTTGTTCGACCATCTCCCGATCCAGCTCGGTGAGAAAGCGAATACAGTTGCTCACATCGGCGTCGTCGATTCGCATCCAATACTGGTAGAAGGCGTAGGGGCTTGTGCGATCGGCGGCGAGCCAAAGGGCGCCCCTTTCAGTCTTCCCCATCTTGGACCCGTCGGACTTGGTAAGCAGCGGGCAGGTCACGCCTTGGAGTTGGGCCCCATTCATGCGGCGACCCAAGTCGACGCCAAGGGTGATGTTACCCCATTGGTCGCTTCCGCCAATCTGCATTTCACACCCGTATTCACTGTTCAAATGCACGAAATCATAAGCTTGCAGAAGCATGTAGCTGAATTCGGTGTAGCTCATCCCAGCGTCGTCACGATCGAGGCGGCTGCGGACCGAGTCCTTGGTCTTCATCACGTTGACCGAGACATGTTTGCCAACATCGCGCAAGAACTGCAGGTAGCTAATGTCCTGCATCCAGTCCAGGTTGTTGACTAGAATCGCCGAGTTTTCTCCACAATCGAAATCGAGAAACCTGGCCATTTCCTTTTGGATTCCATCAACGTTCTCCCGAAGCTTCTCGATTGAGAGCATGTTACGCTCTTCGCTCTTACCGCTCGGATCGCCAATCATACCCGTGGCGCCTCCGACGATCGCGATCGGCCGATGTCCTGCCTTCTGAAACCGTCTTAGACTCAGCAGGGGCATCAGATTGCCCACATGCAAACTGCTCGATGTGGGGTCAAACCCAGCGTAGACCGTTCGAGGTCGCTCGTTGAGCCAAGCCTGTATGTTGTCGTCGTCCGTTGTCTGATGAATCAAACCTCGCCAAGTTAGTTCGGCGAATATGTCGTTGCTCATACGTTCTCCGTCGCGGCCTATCCCGCCTGGTTAGTTGGCGTTCTCGCCAAGGCACGTCTGTTCTAGTTTGTGGTTTCTACGACCCGCCGCGCGGCATTGCCGCCAGTGCCTGTTGGGCGAGTCGCAAGTCTTCCTGAGTTGTAATCTTGAGGTTGATTGGCGACCCCATGGACAGATGGACGGTGTAGCCGGCGGATTCCATCAACTGCGACTCGTCGGTTACGACATGATCGCCGCGACCGTCGAAGGCGGACGCCAACCAATCGCGGCGGAAGACCTGTGGCGTCTGTGCCTCCCACACGTCGACTCGAGAAATCGTCTGCTCAATGCTCGCTTCGCCGGTTTTCGCTTTCTTGAGCGTACCGGCAACGGGAATCGCCAAGATCGCGGCGCCATGTTTCTCCGCATCCGAAAACACGCGATCGATCCATGCGGCTGCGATACAGGGCCTCGCGGCGTCGTGGACCGCCACAAAGTCGATATCGGCCCCTATGGTCGCCAAGCCATTCTCTACCGATGCAAATCGCTCCGCTCCGCCCTCAGCTACTTCGATCCCCAGTTGGGCGATCTCGTCGGCAAACCGCTGCTCAACCTGTTCTCGGTCGGATGGGTCAACGACCAGAACGATTTGCTTTACGTCTTCACGCTCCGCAAACTGCCGAGCCGCATAGGTCCACACGGGCTTTTCGTTGAGCAACACAAACGGCTTCTTGTCGTTCACGTCGCCAAAACGACGGCTCTTTCCAGCCGCGGGAAGTATTACCGCAAATGTAGCCAAGAGATCCTCATGCTCCGATCGTGATCCATGCCGTACTGCGACCTCTTGCCCATTGGCGCGAGCCGCCCGCGAGACCAGCCGCCCGCAGCCGGTTTTTTCGCCTCACTCTGACACGAGTTCACGGCGTGTGAATTGCCGAGTCTGCCAGTGGACCCTTGGACAGACCACGAGGGCAGTGGCTGGCGAGTAAGGCGTTTGGAGCCGACTGGCGGACAAGACACTGTATTCTAGATCGCTCGGCGAGGATGGAGAAGATCACTCCGCGGAAACTCGCGACCGAGACTAACTCCGCAGAGACTCAGGGACCCACAATGGAGACTGGGCATCCAGGGTGACCCATTCGGGGTTCGCCCGCCAACGTTGCCAGGTGACTGTTGACTAGGCGATTAGGCCCGTCTGCTTTCCGGCGCGAGCCAGTATGTCCAGCGCGAAGTCGATGTCCTCGGCCGAGTGAACCGCTGAAACGCACGTTCGCAATCTCGGCGAGTCCATCGGCACGGCTGGGTAGCAGACTGGAATCACAAACAGACCTTCGGACCGACAGATACGGGTCATTTCCAAGGCGATGTCTGTTGTGCGAGTCATGACGGGCACAATCGCTGTGACCGCTTTGGCCGTATCAAAGCCAAGCGTCTTCAAGCCCGATAGATATTGATCTAGGTTGGTTTGGAGTTTCGCGACAAGCTCTGGTTCCCGTTCAATGACGTCAAGAGCAGCAATCGCAACGCTTGCTTGGCCCGCAGGCAGTGCACCGCTAAAGATGTACCCCCGCGCGTGATGTCTCAGATAAGTGACGATTTCTTCCTTGGCTGCAACGTAGCCGCCGCAACCGGCGAGCGTCTTTGAGAGTGTTCCCATCTTGATGTCGATGTCATCGGGGTCTAAGCCAAAGTGTTCCTGCACTCCTCGGCCCGTTTTGCCGAGCACACCCAAGCTGTGGGCTTCGTCGACCATCAGCAGCGCGTTGTGTTTTCGGCTCAAATCAATCACACCCGGAAGGTCGATGATGTCGCCATCCATGCTGAAGACAGCGTCCACGACGACTAACGTCCGCCGCCCGCCGCTCTGAGCCAACTTGTCCGCAAGTGAATCAATATCGTTATGCTTGAATTCGAGGAACTCGGCGCCCGACATGCGGCAACCGTCGATGATGCTTGCATGGTTCCATTGATCGCCAATGACGCAATCACCGGGTCCAACGAGCGTCGAGATGGTCGCCAGATTTGTGACAAAGCCGCTGCTGAAAACGATGGCGTCTTCCGCTTGCAGGAAGCCTGCCAGCCTCGCTTCCAGATCGCGGTGAACCGTCGTCGTACCAGCCAGGAGCCGAACGCCATGGTGCCCTGTTCCAAACTTCTCGATCGCTTCGATGGAAGTCTTCTTTAAGTGACTGTGCCCGAGCAAGCCAAGATACTCATACGAACCGAGCATCAGCATTCGTTTTCCATCCGCAACGACCCACGCGCCGTCGTGCTCGGAGATCACCGACTCAAAGAAGTACAGTTTATCCTCTTTCAGCTTGCTAACGCGTCGATTCAGCCGCCGGTAACGTTCTAGCGGGTCGCTGCAGGTGTCTTCTATGGGCGACGTGACAGGTGTGACAGGCGTGACTGCGTTTGTTTTGGCAACCGGCCCACAGCCTGCTGAGAGGCTATCGACATATTCAGCCAACTCGTTGATCGTCTCGAGCTCAAAGACCTCCTCTGGCACGAGCCGTTTGCCAGTGACCAACTCGATCTCCCCCGAGATTTCCGCTATGCCCATCGAGTCGATGCACAAGTCGAAGAGCGAGGCGTCGTAATCGATCGAGGTAACGTCATTCCGCTGTTGCCTCTTCAGCCAGTCGAGAATGACGTTGTGGATCTGCAGGTTCGTCGGCCCCGAGGAAGTGGTGGATGGGGGCTGGGTGGAGGTTTCCTTCGTCTGTTCATTCATCCAAAATGCCTACCTGTGCTGCCCCAAGGAACCTGTCAATAGCGGAATGTCTACCTGAAATTGTGATTGGATCACGCCTAGTCCGCAAGTGGTCCTCGGCGTCTTCCCGCGGCAACCGCCTATTCATCAACCAAGAGCCTCTTCCCACTCAGCCGTCAATGGGTGAGGCCGTTTGCCAGTGTGGTGGGCTACATCACGCCGAATTTGGCCACGAGATCGGCGGTTCGGCAGCTGTAGCCCCATTCGTTATCATACCAACTAACGACTTTAGCCAAGCGGCCTTTGGCGCCAAGGACTTGGGTAAAATCGGCGGCGAAGATCGAACTGTGGGGGTCGTCGATGATATCGGTCGAGACGATCGGGTCTTCGGTGTAGCAAAGAATTCCCTTCATCGGGCCCTCGGCTGCGGCCTTGATGGCGTCGTTGATGTCCGCCTCGGTCACGTCTCGACCCAAGTTGACTGTCAGGTCGACGACACTTCCTGTGGGGACCGGAACTCGCATCGCAATGCCAGTGAGTTTGCCATCGAGAGCGGGGATCACGAGTCCAACTGCTTTCGCTGCGCCGGTTGAAGTCGGGATGATATTTTGCGCGGCCGAACGAGCTCGGTACATATCGCTGTGCGGCATGTCTTGCAGGCGTTGGTCGTTCGTGTAGGCGTGGACCGTCGTCATCAGTCCGGATTCGATCCCAAACGAATCGTTGAGCACCTTCGCCACGGGCGCGAGGCAATTGGTCGTGCAGCTTGCGTTGGAAACGCACTGCATTTCGCCCGACAACTGTTCATCGTTCACGCCGAGAACCACAGTCAGGTCGGCGCCGTCTTTGGCTGGAGCGCTGAGCACGACCTTCTTTGCGCCGGCCTTCAGGTGCGAGTCGTATCCCGCCTTGAGTTCGGTGGATCGCGCCGTGAAGATGCCCGTGCTTTCAATCACGACATCAACGTTCAAGTCGCCCCAGGGAAGTTCCGCCGGATTTCGAGCGGAGAGGGCGAGAATCTTTTTCCCGTTGACGATAAGATGTTCGTCGTCATAGTCGACGTCGGCGGCATATCGCCCGTGGGTGCTGTCGTACTTCAGCAGCGTGGCGAGCGAGTAGTTGTCAGTCAAATCGTTGACGGCGACAACCTCGAATTCGTCCGATCGAGCCATCAGGTTGCGGAACGTCAAGCGGCCAATTCGGCCAAATCCGTTGATTGCGACGCGTATTGTCACGACAATTTCTCCTCATGCGATTCTGATTATTCGTTTGATTCTGGATTATTTCGTTTGATTCTGGATTATAAAGTTGCCTCCTTGCGGCGCCTAGCAGGAGCTCTGCCGAATGTGCCGGCGAGCGGCGCTGCTGCCAGCGATCCTGGTTGACTCGCCGCGTCTAGCGGCAACGAGACGACCGAAACACCCAGATTAATGCCCCGGATTTCACCCGCAGTGCTGTGTTGACGCCCTGTCCTTTTTTCGAGCCTTTCCATCGACGAACGAACGGCACACGATCGGCCGCCTGCCGAATGGCAATTGCCAAAGGGAATGACCCGTGGGCTGTGGGACTACATTCACAACGAGGCGATTGCCGAGGACTACGACGACTACTTCGCCCAAAACAGCCTGTTCGACTTCGACGAACCGCTGATTCTGCAGGCCTTTCGCGATGACCGCGACGGCGGACTCGTGGCGGATCTCGGTTGCGGAACGGGTCGCGCCTTGGTCTCGCTTTGTCGCCAGGGCTTCCGCGGCTTGGCCGTTGATCTCTCTCAATCCATGTTGGAAATCGTTCAAGAGAAGGCCGACTTGGCGGAACTTGATATTCAGTGCCTACGAGCGAACCTGGTGCAACTCGATTGCTTGATCGATGACAGCATTGACCACGCGATTTGCCTCTTCAGCACGCTGGGGATGATTCGCGGCAGAGATTCGAGACGGCAAGCACTGCGGCATGTCGCGCGTACGCTGAAGCCCGGCGGCGGCTTCGTGCTGCACGTCCACAACTTCTGGTTCAACCTCTACGACCACCAAGGGGTCCGCTGGGTTCTCGCCAGTTTCTTGCGGAGGCTTTGGGATGGGGACGCCAAGCTGGAAACAGGCGACAAGTATTTTCACTATCGCGGTGTTTCAAACATGTTCCTGCATGTGTTCCGCCGAGGTGAACTGATCCGTGACTTGACCGAGGCCGGCTTTCAAGTTGACCAACTCATTCCGCTCGCCTTGACTCGCGACCGGCCGATTCGATGGCCCCGTTTCTTCCCCTCACTTCGAGCCATCGGTTGGGTAGCCGTCTGCCGGAAGCCCGCACCGGATGGCAGAGAGCAAGAGACCGCCTAACACGGCAAGCTACTTGTCCTCACCCTTGCTGTTCTTCTTGTCCTCGTCGTCTTTCTTCTCGTCGTCTTTCTTCTCGTCGTCTTTTTCGTCGGCGCTGTTCTTGGCGTCTTCCTCACCGCCCGCTGCGCCGGCCTTGTTGGTCTCGGCCGATCGGTTTGAGGTTGTCACCGAAACGCCTCGACGCGGTTTCTCTTTGGCGGCGAGGGGCTTCTCCAAAGTAACGCTAATCTTGTTCGCCATGGCGCGGCCCGGCTGATTCGGGAGATACAAAGCGTCCAACGTGATCGATGCTCCTTGAGGGACCAGTGTCAGGTCGGCGACATCGACATCGATTCTCGGTTTTTCATCAAGTTCGAACTTGAGTAGACGGCCAGCGACAATGGAATACTCGCCCTTGCGGATCTTGGCTATTCTCCCCACGACGGTATAGGCAATGTCTTCCGGCTTGAGCTTCTTGGCCCGTTTCGGTTTCGCCTTCTTCTCCTCTTCGTCGGCGTCGGCAAACAGACCGCCTCCCGAACCGCCAAACCGACTTGGTGGGTTCGCCAGCGCCATGCCAAACCGCATGCCCTCGCGCATGGTGACAACCGACAGTTCTTTGATCGGTGCGACCGCCTCGCCTTTGCGATTGAAATTTCCGGTAAAGCGGACCAACATTCCGGGCCTCAGCCAACTTGCCTCCGCCTGGCCGACCACGGAAATCTCTTGAACTCCGCGCCCAACTGCGACGAACCACTCTCCCTCGTCTTCCGTCTTCACTCTGAGCATGCCTCGAGCCATGCCGATCAGCTTTCCTTCGGCCGGCATCTTTTCTCGATCGCCTTTGGGCCGATCCTGGGAGTAAGCGGGCGCGGTGATCGCGGCGGCAATGACACAAGCGACGAAGGTGCGAGTGATAGACATGACGCGAGTCCTTGAGGTGGGCTGGGAACAGGGTGGGTTGGGAACAGGGTGGGTTGGGAACAGGGTGGGCTGGGATCTGGAGGAAATGCCGATACAGGCGGTAGGTCAACCTGGGGAGGAGAGCTAGGCGGGCGGCGTCGCTTAGGATAGGTATTTCGACTCCTTTCAGCATAGCGTGGGAATCTCAGCATAGCGTGGGAATCGCCAACTGACCAGTTTCGATCGCCTCGAATCGGCTGCCGCCAAGGCATTCGACGGATCGCGCCGAGGCGATTGACTGAAGAAATCGGAGTTAGACGACGCTCTGCGTCGCTTGTCACCGTATCTGAGCGCCGTCACAATGCGCGGATACCCTGATGGCCTCGCCCCTTGTCTGTTGCACAGCAGCAGACAGTTTGTTCCGAGAACTCTTGACTTATTCAACAAGACGGACCCATGGCTGAATCCAAACCCGTGACGGTCGGCAAATTCGCTGCAATGAAACGTCAAGGCCGGAAGATCACGATGTTGACCGCCTACGACTATCCTACGGCCAGGATTCTAGACGAATCGGGCGTGGACGGAATTCTGGTTGGCGACAGCCTTGCGATGGTCGTCCAGGGCCACAGCACGACGATTCCGGTCACCCTGGAGCAGATCATTTATCACGCGGAAATCGTCTGTCGCGCGGTCAAGCGTGCGATGGTCGTCGTCGATATCCCCTTTCCCGTGAACCACCACGCGATTGACCGAGTCATCGATAACGCGGCTCGAGTCATGAAGGAAACCGGTTGCCAAGCCGTCAAGCTGGAAGGCGGCGCGGCGCAAGCGACCGTCATCGAAGCCCTCTGCACAGCCGGAATTCCCGTGATGGCCCACGTCGGCCTCCGCCCGCAAAGCGTGCACCTCACCGGCTACAAAGTCCAACGAGATGAAGCCACATTGCTGGACGACGCCCTGGCGGCTGAAGCGGCCGGCGCTTTCTCGATGGTTGTCGAATGTGTCCAAGGCGATATCGCCGAACGACTCTCTCAGAAAATCTCCATTCCCACGATTGGCATCGGAGCCGGCGCGGGGTGCGACGGCCAAGTGCTTGTGACCAACGACTTGTTTGGCTTGACGAGCGGCTACGTACCTAGTTTCGTAAAGTCCTTTGCCGACGTTGGCGAATTGATGAGTTCGGCTGTCAGGTCGTATTGCCGAGAAGTAGAGCAGGGCGAATTCCCCGGACCTGAACAAACGTTTTCCTAGGCGCCGCGCGGCGATTGCTTGCCCCAGTTCAGGCGACTTGCCGCCGCCTCACGACGCGGGCGGATGAGTCGTGTCCGATGATCCCAGCAGCGCCGCGCTATGAAGTCTGTTGGGTCGCATGGATTGCAACGGTCGCAGGGCGATCTCGACAATCAGATTCACCCGACACTTGCCAAGGCGTGAGCTATGTTTCATGGCGGTCCTTGCGAGGGAATCTCTCTGCGAACCATAGTTCAAGGCATCGGGGTAAGTTATGCAAAACCGAGACACGACAACGACTATCGCGAACAGCAGCCGCAAACTTGCTTGCCAGAATGCTCGGGTGATGCAAGTCATCGATCAGATGGTCTACCACGTTGACCAGATTATCGAAGACGCCGAACAAGGTCGCTGGGAGAACGTGGTGCGAATGAGCAAGGTGATTGCAGACGAATGTCAGCGATCTGGCTACGCTGCATTGGGCTCTGCGGCTAGCCGACTGAGTCGCGCCGCGCAAGACCCCGAAGACACGAAAACGGTGGGCCGCAGCCTGATCCAACTCGTTGGCGCCGTCGGGCGACGTGTTTGAGCTCCGGCCTCCGCGGTAGCGTTCAGAGTTCGTGCTGAATGAGCGACATTGGCGGACTCCTCCCCTTCGCTCAGGCCCCGCGAGCCGGTACGATGAACATCGGTCGAGCCAGCCGTTTGCGACTGCGGCAATCTGCAAATGGGGCAATCTGCAAATGCGCCGGCCGCTCGCCGCTTCGCCTCCTCATTCTCCCTCAACGCGATCAACGAGTTGTCCCCCATGAGCACTGCTACGGTATCTGGAAAAATTCACGTTATCGAAGAGACGAAGACCTATGGGCAGAAGGGGTTTCGTAAGCGACTCGTCGTGCTAGAGCAGGCCAGCGAACGGTTCACGAACTACGTTCCCGTGGAATTTATCCAGGACGGTTGCGACAGCGTGGATGAACTGAACGTCGGCGACAGCGTTGAGATCACCTACCGCTTGAGTGGGCGTAAATGGCAGCGAGACGCCCAAAGCGAAGTCAAGTACTTTCTCAACGCTGAGGGCTTGAGTTTTCATGTAGTTGGGACCGCGCCAGCAGAAAGCGACGCACCAGCGCCGGATGAAAGCGAAGCCTCATTTGATGACGATGACATTCCCTTCTAGGGCGACCAGAATGCGGCCAAGGCTCAGGACCGCCTCCAGCATCTTCGACATCAAGAGACGCACAGCCGCCACGGGCCTCATCGCGTGGCCAACACGTTGAATAGAATGGCGCCGGCGGTCGCGATCACAAAGACAACGGCCAACAGCACGCGGCCAACGGTCCAGTATCGCCGCCGGCCTCGGCGTCGCTTCTTCTTCACCGCTATGGTGGGAAATGCCGGCGGAGAAAGTGGATCGACGTCTCCAACGACTGGCGGGATCGACGTTGTGCGAAGCGGCGGTAGGCTTTCGGCCGCGCGTGGCGCCGCGCCCTGCTCAAGAGATCTTAAGTCCGAGGCAAGCGTCGCCATGTCGGGATAGCGATCCTCGGGCTCTTTCGCCAACATTCGCTGAAACACCTTGTTCAAACCGGCCGGCATGTTCTCGACTTGGTCCGCGAGACTTGGCGTGGGGCACTCGCGATGGGCGATGAGTTTTTCCATCAGCGTGTCGCCCGAGTACACCACGTCTCCGGTCAACAAGAAGTGCATTGTGCAGCCGAGCGCGTAGATGTCGCTACGGGCGTCTGCGTTGTGGCAGTTCAAAGCCTGTTCTGGAGACATGTAGTCGACGCTCCCCATCAGAACGTCAGACGACGTCAGTGAGGCTCGATCGGTGTCTCCCAAGTCATTGCCCTGGTACGACTCGATCCTTGCCAGTCCCAAGTCGAGCACTTTGGCAGTGTCTCCATCCAGGAGAATATTGTGCGGTTTGACGTCCCGGTGGACGACGCCCTGATCGTGGGCGTACTGCAATGCCTCGGCAACCTGTCGCACCGACCGAATGGCCTGCATCGGCGGCAAAGGCCCTTGGTCCGACACGAGTCGCGATAGATCGGGGCCGTCGATGTACTCCATCACGAGAAACGGCAAGCCGCCAGCTTCATCAGCATCGTGGGCCACCACAATATTGGGGTGCTTCAACGCACCCACTGCTCGAGCCTCTCGTCGAAACCGGTGAACAATTTCCGGCGAGTCGCGGCGAGTGGCGCGAAGTAGCTTCAGGCAGACGATTCGACCCATCCGTTTGTGTCGAGCCTTGAAGACGTGCCCCATCCCGCCTTCGCCGAGCATTTCCAGAACAATGTAGTTGCCGAGCACCAGTCCTTTCCAGCGGCCGTGCAGCAACGCGCTCGCTTGGAACTTGGTGAGTTTTTGCTTCTTGATCAGAGCTCGCGCAAACGAACGGCTGTCTGGCGGTTCATGCTGCTCGACCAACAACTCAATCTCGCTCGCATGAATCAAGCCGCTCTTCTTCAGGCAATCGATAAAGTCATCGAGCGCGAACTCGCTATCAGGCTCGCGGACGGACTCGCCGGACGGCTTTGGGCCGGATGAGGACCTTGCCCTGATGTCCTTGGACTTCGGCGAGGTGTTGTTTTCGAGCGTGAAATCGACCGTCTTGGAATCCCCGAGATCAGCCCGTCCGCCCAGCGGAATGTTGGCGGTCTCGTCGTCGCTTGGCGACGGCTGCCGAATCGGTCCCTGCATCTTGTTCGCCTCTAGGCCCAACTCGGCCACCGCGCGCTGGCATCGCGAACAATCTTCGAGGTGTGCTTGAAACCAAGCTCCTTCGTCGCCGCTCAGATTTCCCGACGCGAACTCTCGGATGACGTTCATGTCGGGGCATCGCGCGAATGACACCTTCGGCCTCCTCGACTACCAGAGCAAATACTCAAACCACAGCCGTACTCACACCACAGACAACTCCTGCTGGACGAGATTGGCGACAAGCCGCCTTCCTGGCACGACTCGATACGGCCCCAGGAGCCCTGAGCCCTGCGTATCTACAACGATTGCGGAGCCTGAAGTACCCAACCCAATTGCCAATATTCTGGAAACCGAGCTCCGCTCGCGAGTCGGGGCAATCTCCCAAACCACTTTGCTATCACAGGTTAGGTCGTGAATCGTGGTGAGGCAACCGGCAAAGCTCGAACGTGGCCCCAAACGCCCGCGGCTAGGGTCTCAGACGTTTCGGCCTGGGCATGCGTTCAAGGGCGGCTCTGACTTCCGACAAATCGAGATCGCCATCCCCATTCGAGTCGGCCTTTTCAAAAAGGGCGCGCAAATGGGGCGGCATTTCGTCGGGACTGATCTTCTGGTCCCCATTGGCATCAGCCTCGAGCAGCTGGGCGAGCGGGTTGAACGGTCGCCTGCCTCGTCCGCCGTTCAGGCCGTTTTCTCGCGGCAAGCCATTGGGTCCAAAGCCGTTGGGGCCGGGTCCGCCATTCCTCCCAGGCCCGCCATTCTCCCTCGGTGGGCCTCCATCGTTTTTTGGGCGAGGTTGTTCGCTACGGCGAGGTTGTTCTTCGCTGCGGCTCTCCGCCGAATTGTCTGAGCGATTTTCGGGCGGGGGCGGCGGTTTCGGCGCATCGTTGAAAATCGTGCTGAGGACGATCACGCTGACCATAAAGACCATCGCTCCGATCGAGGCGGCGATCAGGTAGGGGAGCCAATTGGATTGGGCGTCGGATGTGAAGCTGGATTTGACTCCCAAAGGGTCGTGGGATGCTGGCGTGGCGAATTCGTCTTGCCAGATGTCAGTTGCCAGCACAGGCAGCGGGCTGTCCGTGGTCGCGTTAGCTTCTTGGGATGTCGCCTGCTGGCATTTGGCAAGCTCGGATTTTGCCCAGTCGATGTACTGTCGAGCATTCGTGTCGGTGAGCATCACCATCTTCTCGAGTATGGCGACAGCGGCGGTCGTTTGTCCGCTGCGAAACAGTGACTGGGCCAATTCGTATTGTTCTTTGGCCCGAATCAATTCGGCGCTGCCCGAAATGACCGTCGCATCGGCTTTCCCCGTGGCGCTTGTTTCATCGCCTGATGTTTTCAAGAACAGCGTCAGCTCATCTGCGAATTCGAGCATGGAGCCGTAACGATTCTCAGCATCCTTCGCCAGCGCTTTGCGGCAGATGAGCGAGAGCCTCGGATCGAGGTTCTCTCGCGAATCGGCTGGATCTGGCGGCTCTTTTGAGAAGACCTCGCCAATGATCGACATGATCGAACCGGTCCCTTTGAACGGGAGCTCGCCGGTGAGCAGTTCAAACAGCACGACTCCGAGCGAGTAGATGTCGCAGGCGGGCCCGATCTTGTCAACTTTGCCCTCCAGTTGTTCGGGCGACATGTAGGCTGGCGACCCAAGGATCGCGCCGTCTTGGGTGAGTC
This sequence comes from uncultured Pirellulaceae bacterium, assembly GCA_964635375.1. GTDB lineage: Bacteria > Planctomycetota > Planctomycetia > Pirellulales > Pirellulaceae > CAZMNY01. The sequence goes on from CAZWOU010000046.1 coordinate 32,631, forward strand.
GCGAGTCGGACTCTTGGTCGGGTTGGCAGGCCAGTCCAAAATCCATCACGATCGGTTCGTTGCGATGATCGATCATGATGTTGCCGGGTTTCAGGTCGCGATGAACGACGCCCTGCAGATGGGCTTCCTGAAGCGCCAAGGCGACTTTGCGCACCGTTCGAACGGCGCTGCGCATAGTCTGCCTTTTCTCGGTTCGCGTAAAGTCGGAGAGTGATCGGCCTTGCACGTAGCCCATCGCCATGTAATGGGTGCCGTCAATCTCTCCCGCGTCAAAGACCGGGCAGATGTTCGGATGGCTTAGCGTCGCTGCCGATCTGGCCTCGCGGTGAAACCGTTCAACCAACTTGCTCACGTTGCTTTGAGCAAACTTGGGAATCTTGAGGGCGACCTTACGATTTAACTGGTTGTCGTGGGCCAAATAGACAGAACCCATCCCGCCCTCGCCAAGTTTCTCGGTGACGTGGTAGCGGCCGAAATCAATCGGAAGCTCGGCAAAATCGGTCTGGACCGGTATGCTCGTTTTGCCACCTTTGGTCTTGTCGCTTCTCGTTTTGCCGTCGCCGAGCTCGTCGCTGGGCTCGTTCCCAGCCGAACTCATCTCCATCGTTTCTTGCTGCGAATTCGCCCCATCATCCCAGGAGTCGTGGTCCGAATTCGGTTCTGGCTCAGGCATAGCGCGCTTACATCTCGGGCGCCCCAGCAAGAACCGTTACACGGATTCTACCGGTGGGAGCGCGAACGAGTGGCGAAAAGTTTCTTGGTTCGTTTCAGTGGCAAATGGGAATGGAGTTGCGTTTCAGGCCCCGTCAACGATTGCCGGAGGTGATCCTCATCGTCTATTCCTACTCACATCATGGGCAAGTTGTGTCAAAACAGCAAGTTACGCTGCTCTGGTTCGACCTGATTTTTTGCCTGCGAACGGGGGGATAATCCGTTCCGGGCCTCGCCAAAGCGGGAACAAGAAACCGGCGGATCCGCCACCAATTACCGCTTATTCGTCGCTCTTCCACAGATCCTGGGGTCGTCGGTCGGATTCGAAGGGGAGTTCAATGCGGCGACCCTGGCCGGCCGAGGCGTAGGCGGCAAGCAGGGCTTCCATCACGATTCGACCATCTTGGCCGTCTTCCAGCGGTTCGAGATCGTCGCGAACACAGGCCACAAAGTGCTCCATCTCTTGCGGAAATCCGTAGTTCCAGGCCTCCTCGTAGATCGGGAAGCTCCAGCCTTTCGTCTCCCCCGCTTTTTCTACCGCGTAGCCAAGGCCTCCACGCGAATAGGCGCTGATCGAGTTGCCTCGCAGGAGGTCGGCATAGGCCACTCCGCCCGTTCCGTGCACTTCGGCTCGGTCATCCATACCCCCGAGTTTGGACCACGACTCTTCGATGTAGGCGGTCGCACCGCCATCGAAATCCACGATCACGATGCTGGTATCGTCGCCTTGTGTCTTGTCTGCGTGTAGGTTCGTCTTCAAGTCGCAATAGACACTTGTGATCGCCGGCTTGCCGAGCATCCATCGGGCGAACTCGATGCCGTGGCAACCCATGTCGAGCATCACGCCGCCGCCGCTTCGCTGGGTGTCCCAGAACCAGGCGCCGTGAGGCCCATCGTGCTTCTCCGATTGCTTGACCAGAAAAATGTCCCCGAAAGCGCCTTCGTCAGCGAGTTGTTTCAAGCGGACGTATTTTGGCGCGAAACAAAGTTCTTCGGCGTACATCAGCTTTACGCCAGCCCGCTCACAGGCGGCAATCATCCGGTCGCATTCAGCCAGAGTAGGCGCCATCGGCTTCTCGACCACCACATGCTTTCCCGCCGCCGCGCAGGCTTCGGCCGCTTCGCAGTGCAAGTCGTTGGGGAGGCCGAGCACAACGAGGTCCAAGTCATCGAGCTCGAGCATCTTGCGGTAATCGGTAAACCAGTGGGGTATTCTGTGCTGTTCGGCGAACGAGCTTACATTGGCTTCCGTCGGCGAAGCCGCCGCCAACAGCTGGGCGCCCTCAATTCGACGCAACGACTCGGCGTGAATCGCGGCGATGAATCGCGAACCGATGAGACCAACTTGAACTGTCCCGCCCATGGCATAGCCTCATATCTGAAATGGCAACAAGCGATCGACGGCAGCCGTTTGTTCTTGGATTCCCCGCCAGCCGTTGCTAAGCTGTGGTTCGTCGAGTCATCGCGGCAAAGACAAGCTCAGGGAGACACGGCCATGGTCCAAGGCCCCAAGGTTACCACACATGCGAATCGGCGCGCCTTCTTGGTTGCTTCCGCCAGTGGCGTGGCTGGTTTGACAGGTCCCTCGCTCGCGGGACTGGGCGGTGCATCACAGGGCGGATGGTCTCCGCAATCCCTCGCAGCGGAACAGAAATCGCCGACCGAGAGCCTAGGCCCTGGAGCAGCCAAGGCCAAGTCCACGATCCTCTTCTTCCTCTGCGGCGGCGCTTCACATCTGGACGCATGGGACATGAAGCCCGACGCGCCCGCCGACTACCGAGGTCCTTTCAAACCGATTCAGACCTCGGCGCCGGGAGTGACGTTGTGCGAGCACCTGCCGATGTTGGCAAAGCAGGCTCATCATCTCGCCTTGATCAATTCGGTTGGCGCTACGGTGAACACGAACGATCATCACGGCGGCTATTACTACAACCTGACTGGCCACGCGCCCGATCAGAGTTTTCGTACGTTGGGCAACAACCGCACTCCATTCTCTGATGACTGGCCGTTCATCGGTTCGGTGGTCGCTTCCAAGAGGCCTGGGGACGGACTGCTGCCGAACGCAATCACCTTGCCCCACATGCCCAGCCGCAAACCGTACACTCGGCCGGGCCAATTCGCGGCCAGAATTGGTGTTGAGCACGATGCGCTTTACCTGCAGGGCGACCGGGGCAACCCCCTGCAATTCAGCGCGCCCGCGCTGGTGCTCGAGGGAGACGCCACCCCTCAACGCTTAACTCAGCGCGGCGAACTGTTGCGAACGCTCGATGCGGCTCGCCGTGGCTTTGATCGCTATTCCAGCGTTCGCACATGGAACAAACAACAGAATCGAGCGTTGTCGTTACTTCTGTCCGCTGGCACGACCGAGGCTTTTGAAGTCGGCTCGGAAAGCGAACAGACTCGGCAACGTTACGGCGAGACTGTCAACGGCATGAGTCTCTTGCTAGCCCGACGTCTGGTCGAGGCCGGCGTGCCGTTTGTTACCGTGTTTTGGTTGGGTGAGGGCATTGGCTCGCCGCTGGCCAAGAAGTGCAAGAGCGCGGGTAGTTGGGACACCCACGGTAACAACTTCGGCTGCTTGAAGGACTCGCTGTTGCCCGAATTTGACCGCTCCTTCTCCGCCTTGATCGAAGACCTCAACGCCCGCAATCTGCTCGACACCACCATGTTGATGGTCACCAGCGAGATGGGCCGCAAACCGAAGATTGGCGACCCGCGAAGCGGAGGCAAGACCGGCGCGGGACGCGATCACTGGACTCATTGCCTGACGGACATCCTCTGCGGCGGCGGCATACGCGGCGGCCAGACTTATGGAACGAGTGATCGCTTTGGCGAGTTTCCCGCAGACGATCCGGTGACGCCAGCCGACGTCTCCAAGACGGTCTATCACGCCATGGGAATTCACGACCTCAACGCAGCCGACAGTCAAAACCGCCCCTACAACCTGCTTGCGGAAGGCAAGCCGATTACGGCGCTATTCTAACTTCTCGGTCCAAAGCCTCTTCGCCAGAAGCCTCGCGACGGGACCAAGCGTGACGGGACCAAGCGTGAACGGGTCACTGCCGCGGCGGTGTCATTTCAGCACGCCGAGTCGCCAGGGGATAGCGCCGTAACCTGTCCGCTTGCGGTCCTTGTCATCAACGCCTTGGAAGACGAACTCCAAGCGAGCCGGATCGACTTCAAGTTGTTGATTCACGCCCAACCGAATCAGCTCGCCGTGGCTATACGAGGTCGTCCATGATTCGCTTTGGTTAGCGACATTCGCCACGGAAGCGAACGGACGTTTTCTGCTTGCCGCCAAGGCCGACCAGTCGCCGTCAAGTCGATCGGCAAGGTAGGCCTTGAAGTAACGCCGCGAACCGTTTTGGGCCTCAACCAAGGTCAAGTACTTGCCCAGCCCCTTCAGCCTGTAGGTGTGGCTGGCCTCAAAGATATCCGCTTTCAGAACGACCTTTGGCTCAGTCCAGCCAGGGCCGGGAAACGCGTCGAGCTTGGTTTCGCTGCGCCACATTTGGCCGTCGAGCGAGGTAAAGAACAGGTGGGCCTTGGCATCATCGCAGATGACCCAGAAATCGAGTCCAGCTTTCTTGCCAGGCTTGACTTTGTAGAGCGGCGTCGGCAGAGTCCAGCCCTTGGCGTCCGTGATGTCATCATTGGTCGAATAACAGGGGCCGTAGCGAATTCCCCGAGACTGATCGGCGGCTTGGTAGATCAGGTACCATTTGCGATGCGGTTCGAAAAAGAAGACTTGCGGCGCGCCGTGATAGTCGTCCGTCAACTTCAGCAGGCTCCACTCGGCCTGCGGCGCCTTGGTCCAATCTTCAAAGGAGAGGTGGCCGATTCGGATGCGCCCTTGCCCGCCCTTCTGCTTCCGCAGCGAGCAGAATAGATTCCATCGATTCTGAAAGCGAACCAAGCTCGGGTCCTTCACCGCCACCCACGGGTTATCCTCAGCGGATGGCGGTAGGCGACTTGGCTCGGCACTCAGCAGCGGTCGACTGACGGTCCAACTGAAATTACCCGCCAAGAGGTCTTCCACAGTCATGCCGGGCTGAGCGTTCTGCGCGGCGGCCTGATCCGCCGCGACGAACGCGATCAATAGAGTCAGGCAACGAATCGGTCGGTTGATTAGACCGCCGGTGCGGACTACACGGCTCATCGGCGTTTCCCTCGCGGTTTGAGTTGCCTCGTCACTAAGGCACGTGCCTCAGTCGTCACAACCCAGAATGTACCAAATCCGAACACGGCTCAAGAAAAGACCGTATGGCGATCGCGCTTGCCTGCTATCATAGCGGGGCCAAGCCCTAGAGCATCCCAGCTCGGACTCCCGCCGAATCCCAGCCCCCGAATCCCAGCCGCCGAATCCCAGCCGCCGAATCCCAGCCGCCGAATCCCAGCCGCCGAATCCCAGCC
>CAZWOU010000046.1:37854-39966 GCA_964635375.1 uncultured Pirellulaceae bacterium
GGCCCGCCGAACAACGGAAGCAGGAAACATGAAGCCATTGCGGCCGCTGCTTATCCCGATGGCGTTTCTCGCCGTCGCCTTGCCTCACTTGGTCCGCGGCGAGGATCGACTGCGCGACAAGATTGATCGGCACGTCGATGCGGGATGGAAAGCGAACAAGATCACTCCAGCCGAGCCGGCGAGCGATGCTGAATTCTTGCGCCGAGTCTATCTTGACTTGCTGGGCGTCATCCCCTCGTATGCAGAGGCCGACGCGTTTCTCAATGACGCGAGTTCGAACAAACGCGAGCAGCTGATTAAACGCTTGCTCGCCCATCCTCGCTTCGGCATTCACCAGTCGGATGTTTGGGACATGGTCTACTTCGGCCGCAACCCGCTTGGTTACGGTACGCGAGAGCGGGATGGTTTCAAGGATTGGTTGCGAGATCAGTTCGCCAATGATGTTCCATACGATGTTTGGGCTGGCAAGATCCTACGCGCGGAGGGCAACACCGTTGAGCACGGCGCCCCGATGTTCTTTGTTCAGTACAAGAACGCCCCAGAAGATGCGATCGAAGCCATTACTCAACGGTTTCTCGGAATTCAGCTGCAGTGTGCTCGCTGCCACGACCACCCGTTTGACGCCTGGTCTCAGTTGGATTTCTACGGGATGGCTGCTTTCGTAGCTCGACTGCAAGTTGTGGATGTCGGCAAGAAGGGGAAGCTCAAGGCGTTTGCGATTGGCGAGAAGAACTTGGGTGACGTGATGTTCACTGGGCCGGCCGCCCAGCAGGCGCCTGGGAAGAAAGGCGAGCCCGTCAAACCGAAGTTTCTCGACGGCGATCGGCTGCCCGATGCCGAACTGCCCCAAGATTTCAAAGAGCCTCGCAACTTCCCCAGCGGGAAGATGCCGCCCAAGCCAGAAGCGTCGCGGAAGGACGCTTTAGCCGGATGGATCGCCAGCCCAGAGAATCCGTACTTTGCTCGGGCCGCCGCCAATCGCATTTGGGCCCAGTTCCTTGGCAAGGGGATTGTACATCCCGTTGATAATCTCAGCCCGCAGAACGCGCCGAGCCACCCCGCTTTGCTCGACGACCTTGGCCAAGCGTTGATTGCGCACAAGTTTCAGCTAAAGTCATTCATCGCCGAAATACTCAACAGTAGGACCTACCAATTGTCGGCGTCCGGACCCGTCCCGGAAGCTCTCCCAATGTGGTACGAGCGGGCCCGCTATCGGCCACTATCGGCAGAGGAGTTGCTGGAGTCATGGTTAGTCGCCAGCGGCTATGATGCAGTACAAAAAGCCGACAAGAAGAAGCCAGTTGAGCGATTGAGTGTTCGCGGCATCACTTGGGAATACCTCCGCCGCTCGTTTGGCGAGCCGAATGACGGCATGGGAGATTTTCAAGGCGGCCTGCATGAACACTTGTACTTGAACAACGGTCAGGTGCGACAACTGATTTCGGATCGGCCGGGCAGTTTGCGAGACGATTTGGCCAAGTCGAAAGAACCCTGGGAGCAACGTGTGCGGCGGCTTTTCCTTCAAGTGCTCTCGCGGCATCCGACAGAAGCGGAAACCAAAAAACTCGTCGCCTTTCTGTCCGCCGAGGACGACCCGAAAGGCCGCATGCACGATGCGATTTGGACGTTGATGACCTGCACTGAGTTTCGATTCAATCACTGAGCGTTTCTCGTCGCAACGACGAGGCGAGCGGTTCGCGAGGTCTGAACCGCTTGTTGAGAGGAGAATCCGATGTCAGCCCTTTGCCCGCGACATGAACACCTCAACAGGCGATCCTTGTTGAAAGGGACTTTGCTCGGAGCGTCTGGCGGGTCGGTGATGAACTGGGGCGGTTTGTTCAGCTCGGACGCGATGGCGAGCGAGGTGAGGAAGACGGGCAAGCGATGCATCCTGATTTGGCTGAACGGCGGTTGCAGCCAATTCGAAACATTCGACATGAAGGTGGGGCGGCCGACTGGCGGCCTGTATCGCGAAATCTCAACGAACGTGCCGGGCAGTCGCGTCTGCGAGTTGATGCCCGAGATCTCGCAGCGAATGGACAAGCTGACCGTCATTCGCTCGATGCGAACGACGCAGATCGATCATCCCGGCGGCATCTACTTGATGCACAC
>CAZWOU010000047.1:0-29434 GCA_964635375.1 uncultured Pirellulaceae bacterium
GTGACCAAGGATAACCTGACGACTGGCGTGAACGGTCAGATTCGCTTCCGGGTTTGTGAGAACAACTTGTACGCCTACCTGTTCGGCGTCGAGAGCCCGCTTGAGCACGTAATGGGGTTCTTCGTTTCGGTGCTTCGAGAACGAATCGCCAATTTCGTTGACCCCAAGGGCGCTTCGCTCGTGTCCGCGAACGAAGAGGACGCTGATGAGAACGAAGCGATGATGGATCTGTCGGAAGGCGTATCGATCAACGATTTGCGGAAGAACTTGCCGTTGCTGAATCAGTATATGGAGCAGCAATGCCAGTCGACTCGAGGCAGGTACGGCGTGGAATTGGACGCCGCTTTAATAACGACCATCGATCCGCCGAACGAGGTGGATCGCGCCTTGTCTGCGATCAACAGTACGCGAAATCAGGTTGCCGCTGATATTAGCACCGCGCGGGCTGACGCCGAGCAGCAAATCACGATGAGCAAACGGGCTGTCGAGATTGCAATTAACAATGCCGAGGCGGAAGTGGCGCCCTTGTGTGAACTTGCCACGACTTTGACTGCCATAAAGAAAGAGGGCGGTTCAAAGGTCCTCGCGGCCTACCTGCGCAACATGCGAGTTCCCTTGATGGCTCGCGCCAATCGTATCGTACAAGTTTCCGATCCAAGCTGACGGTCCGCGTCGAGGAGAGAATCATGAGTTATGTCATTAGCTTTGTGGTCGGTTTGGCTCTGGTGCCAATCGTGTTGGCGATGTGTCGCGCGTTCGGAATCTACACCATCATCAACGAGTGTGAGACTCAGGTCTTCACGCTGTTTGGCAAAGTCATCGCCACCATGGACACGCCGGGACTGCGCCTGCCGATCGTCGAGTTTGGTCCTCGCGCACTGCTGATTCCGTTCTTTGGCAGGAAACAAGTTGTCAGCACCGCGCTGAAACAACACTACCTGCGAGGTCAGATGGTCAATTCGGAAGAAGGCACGCCGATGGGAGTCGGGATCTGGTATGAGATGAGAGTCAACGACCCGGTCGCGTATCTGTTCAACAACACCAACCCGGAAGGGTCGCTCCAAGCCAACGTGACGAGTTCCACGATCTCGACGCTCAGCAATCTTGAGATGGAAAAGATGCTGGAGGATCGCCATAGCTTGAGTCGAACTGTGCGCGAGACCGTCTCGCCCCTGTCGGAAAAATGGGGCTATAGCCTCGGTTCGGTCTACATTCGCAAGGTGTTTTTTACCGACAACCAGATGGTGCATAACATCACGGAAAAAGTCGTCAAGCGTTTGGTCCAAGTCACTAGCGCGATGAAACAGGACGGCGAGAACCGGGTCGGTCTCATCCGTAGTGAAACGGCGAGAAAGGTCTCTCAGCAAATGGCTGAAGCCAACTCGGCGAGGCCCAAAGTTGTGGGCAAGACCATTAACGCGATCGCTAAGGAAGACGCTGAGGTCTTGAATTCAGTGCTCGACGTAATGGAGACCAATCAACTGTTGAAATCGGGCGCACCGATCGAACTGCTCCCGGAAAGCGCAAACGTGCTTGTCCAACTCGGTGAGCCCAGCAGTCGAATCGTGACGCCGCTGATGGGCGAACGCGTTGGTTAACGGGCGAGGTTCAGTCCTCGGCCTTGCTGCCGTCCCCGCACATCTTGACAATTTTCGGATCGAAACGGGCGACGATTTCGACCAGGTCTGACTGTTCTCGCATTACGTTCTCGATGTTCTTGTAGACGCCCGGCGACTCATCGGCGCCGGCGGAAAGCACTCTGACGCCTTTCTTTTCGAGATCGTTTCGCACCGACTTCCAATTGAATTTCTGATTCGCCTTACGGCGCGACATGCAACGCCCGGCGCCATGAGATGCCGAGGCAAGGCTTTCGGGTTTGCCTTTCCCTCGGACGATGAAAGCCGGGTCGGCCATTGAACCGGGGATCACGCCGAGCACACCCTTGCCGGCGGGCGTAGCGCCTTTGCGGTGGACGATCAATTCTCGATTGCCGTGGGTCTCCTTCCAGGCGAAGTTGTGATGGTTTTCGACGCCGCCAATGATCTGAGCCCCTAACGACTTGGAAACCAGACGGTGGATCACATCATGGTTGGCTGATGCATAGCGGCCCATCAGGTTCATTGCCGCCCAATACTCCTGGCCCTCCTCGCTGTCCAGCGAAAGCCAAGCCAGATAGGACAAGTCCTCGTACCGACGCGGCAGGCGGGAGCGCGCGATGCTACTGTAGGTCGAGCAGACCGAAGCACCCACGCCACGGCTCCCGCTGTGGCTCATCAATGCCACATACTTGCCCGCTTTGAGCCCCAGACGCGGCGAGGAAATAGCGGAGGCATCGCTGCCAACATCACTCTGATTCTCGCCAGGCTGCACGTCGTCTTCGCCGAGGCTGAGCACGCCGAATTCGACAAAGTGATTGCCGGATCCGGAGGTTCCCAGTTGCGACCAAGCCAGGTCCTTCTTAACCCGTGTGATTTTGGCGACCGCCCAATCGTCGTCCATGACAGCGTGGTCCTGAGGAGTCTCGTGGGCACAGCCGACTCCGAATCGCGTGCCGCTCTCCAGTGATTCCTTGTAGAGATCGAACTTGGCGTCCAGCGTGTCTGTCGGCATGTCGAGGATGGAGAGCTTCATGCGGCAAGCGATGTCGACGCCAACTGCGTAGGGAACAACCGCGTTCTCCAATGCCAACACTCCCCCGATCGGCAGGCCGTAGCCGACGTGGGCGTCCGGCATCAACGCGGCGCCGACAGCCATCGGCAGGCCGCAGGCTTGCTTCATCTGCCCGTGGGCGGCGTTGTCGATTTCGTCGCCCCAAGTGCGGTATTCAATTGGCTCGGGGCGTACGAATTGGCGATCCTCAATCAGTTCCTTGGCGAATGCTCCGAAGTACTCGTCGTCGACATGCTGGCTTGGGTTCTCCACGACCGCCTGAATGGCCCGCTTGACCTGCTTGCCTTTCATGGAGCCCCGCTTGACGGCCTCCTGTATCGCCGCGATAGCGCTCTTCGTGCAATATTCGGGCACGCCCAGTTTTGCCAGTTGTCGGCCGTTCATGGTGAGTTCCTTTCCCTACGATCGACACGCGTCGGCCAAGATGGTTCACACAACTTCAACAATCCCGAACCACATGGGCGTAGAGCCTCCCCCGGCATTGTGGCACGGGCAATTCTACTTCTCCGAGGGCAATCCGTCAGGATAGGATGAATATGGCCTTCGGCCAAACCCGGGGTTTGTAATTCGCTTCCTGGGGCGTTGCCGGCGTTGCCCCAGGCTACGGTGAAAAAAAGGCCTTCGGCCAAACTGGCGCGACTAGGGCGCACCTTTTTCCCGAGCTGCGAGTACGCTCGCTTCGCAGTTGGCGCCTGGTTTGCACGTATCAAGAGTGGAGGCGGAAATGCTCCAGAAGGAGGTGCAAAATGTCGACCACGATGAAACGAACTCGGTTTGAGACGACTTCGCCACCCGCGAAAGGACGGCTTGGCAACGAACAGCTCCGGCGTGATCGCTGGACTGCGGTTGCAGTGATGGCTGTGACGATCGTGTTGATGGCGTTTCTCGTTTGGCTGGCGTCGATTGGCGGGAACGTGCACGAGGGCTTTGACCACTGGTCCGTCATGCCGTGAGAAACGTGCGGTGTGCGGGGGGCTGTGCGGCGTTGCTCGCTCGCGTGGTTGACGCTGGGACGACTGTCGGGACGGCTAGTTCATGGACCGTTTAATTGCTCGGCGGCAAGATAAGTACTGGCGTGTTGCTGCCCCGGAGGACCTTCTCGGCTGTTGAGCCGAAGAGGAGTTTCTCCATTTTTCCGCGCCTCCCGATCTTGCTCATCACGATCACGTCAACGGCGAAGTCTCGCGCCTTTTGGATGATCTCCAGGAAGGGCCTGCCTTCAGAGATGATTGGGTCGATCTCGATCCCATCGGGGCAGGCATCGACATACTCTTGCATTTTGAATTCCGCTTTACTCCGCATTTGCCCCACGATTTTTTCCCGCGACCCCAGTCCATGCGCCTCGGCGAACTCCGGCAGCGCTGGATCGATAACGTGTAGCAGTACAATCGCCGGCTTCTCGCCCGTTGCGATTTCGATTGCTCGGGCAAAGGCAGCCTTCGAGTCGTCGGAGAAATCGACCGGGACGAGCAACATGTTGAAACTACTGGATCGCGTCATGATCTAGCTCCTTTCTGGCGGTGCACAATCGACCAGTTTGGCGTCGTCTTCGCGCCTCACCCCATCGAGCCGATTGGTCGCAGCCGCACACAGCGCGCCTAGTCGCACACGTTCGTGGCGAGATCTTCAGCTGGCGGCGCCGTGTTTCGGGAAAGTGCAAACGCTATGCCGTACGTTGGTGCTGTTGGCCCCAGTTTTGCATCTGAGGGAATTGGAGTTGGGGGTCGCGCGAATTTAGGTGAGGACGAATCATGGGCCGAGTTGAACCGAATCGCCATTCGCAATTCTGGGTGTGGATCTTGGTGGGCGTGCTGGCTTTATTGCTGGCTCTGTTCGTGTTCTTTCGCGTTGCCCAGGGAGGAATGCAGTCTGTGGTGACTTGTGAAGGGAGAGCCGGTCCTCAACCTAGCGTCGATTTGAACTGATCGGCGCCCTGTTTGCACCGTATTGACTCGGTCGAAGAGAGCGGGAAAGGGGGCCAAGAAAGACATCACCGACTGTCGGTGGCGTCGCGTGAACACCCCCAAGGAAAGAAGATTGCCATGACCAAGGCAACCGAAAAGGCTCGCGGCTTGACGTCGTACTTGCCGCATCATCCTCTGGCCTCGTTGAGGGAGGAATTCGATGACGTGATGGAACACATGTTTGGAGGCGACGATAGATGGGGCCACAATTCGCCTCTGTTTGACTTGTCGGAGACCGACAACGCGATCGAAGCAAAGTTGGATCTGCCAGACATGGACCCCGATGAAATCGACGTCAAAGTCAATGGAAACCTGCTGACAGTAAGCGGCGAGCGAAAACGGGAGAACGAGGAGAAAGGCCGAACCTACTATCGAATGGAACGGCGCAGCGGCAGCTTCTCGCGGTCGATCACGTTGCCTGCCGAAGTGAACGAAGACGAAGCGGCAGCGGAGTACAAGGATGGCGTGCTCACACTCACATTGCCCAAGGCAGACGTGGCCAAGTCACACAGAATTCGTGTTGCGAGCAAGTAAACGGTCGCGGTCAATTGCGAGGTGTTGGCAGCACCAACAGGACTGGTAGTTGTTGCCCACGCGTTGTCGCTGGCGGTCAGCAGCGTGGGCGGGGTGCGGTCTTCGCCCCGAGGGGCGGAGATCGAGAGCTGTTTCGAGAGGAGGGTGACATGAACGTTCAACAATACCTTCAAGAGAGAAGCGTCGCCTATGATGCGATCACTCATCGAGAGGTCTACGATGCGCAGCGGCTTGCAGAGGAGCTGCATACGCCAGGGCGCGAAGTGGCGAAGACTGTCTTGTTGCGAGCCGATAGCGGCTACGTCTACATCGTTGCGGTCTTGCCAGCGACGAAGTCGATTGACTTTGCCGATGTCGCCTCAGCGCTCGGTGGGAGCAAGATCGAATTGGCGACGGAGATCGAGATCAACGAGCACTGCCGAGATTGCGAAATGGGAGCACTGCCGCCGTTTGGGTCGCAATACGGCATGAAGACACTCGTCGATGAGAGCCTCACCGTGGATGAAGAAATTGTCTTCGAGGGAAATTCGCACCATGAAGCGATCCGCATGCGGTATGACGACTTTCATCGCATCGAATCGCCAATTGTAGCGCGGTTCGCGGTGTAGCGAAGACTGGTCTCCATTTGCTGGGCTTGAGCTCGGGGGCGTTTCCGGCGGGCAAAGTTGTTTTTTCCTTGCATTGGTCGGCGCGGGATTCCTATACTACAACCCGTTATTTGGCGCTGCGTATGTTGCGCTGCCCACCCAACTGCATTAGGAGATTGCAACGATGAAGAAGTTTCTATTCCTTGCCTTGCCGCTACTGGCAGCGGCGATGCTGTCGTTCACCGCGATGGCTCAGGTAAAGAAGGGCAAGACGCGGCCATTGGAAACCAAACAACTGATGAGCGGCTTGGTGTTTCCTAACTGCAAAGGACTTGGCGCTGGCTTGAAGAAGGGGCCCGCCGATGACAAAGCCTGGGCGGCGCTGGCGACTCAAGCTGCCTTGCTCAACGAATCAGGCCACATCCTGATGGCTGATGGTCGTTGTCCCGATGGCGAATGGGCTGGAGCGGCAAAGACTCTGCAGGAATGCAGCGCTGTCGTGCTGAAGAAGATCGAAGCCAAGGACGCTGAGGGAGCTCAGGGCGCGTTCAAGGCAATGACCGGGGCCTGCGCAGCATGCCATAAGAAGCACAAGCCGAAGAAATAAGGCTATTGAAAAAGCCCAAGAGGACTCAACCAGGCAGTTGGCCGCCTGCAGGCGCCAACTGCCTATTTGCATGCGCGAGCAGTTGCAGGCTAGCAAACTTGCTTACGGATTTTCTTGTAGGATCCCGAGTTCTTCAGCAGTGTGGAAATCTCGCATTGCGAGAATCCGCTTAGGCGAAGAGCTTCGAGACTGGCATTCCTTTTACCAATTCGCGAGGTTGGTTTAGTTGGTTGTACATCATCATGCTTGGGTCAATGCCAAAGGCATGATAGATCGTCGCCAGCAACTCGCGAGGATGTACGGGGTTTTCAGTTGGCGCCGAACCAGTCGCATCGGACTTGCCGTGAATGTAACCGCGTTTGACGCCGCCGCCCGCGACCACCGACGTGTAGCAATAGGGCCAGTGATCTCGGCCATCCGAGCTGTTGTCGTTCCCCGAGGTGCTGACGCCTCGCTCTGGGCTTCGGCCAAACTCACCCACGGCAACGACCATCGTCTCATCCAGCATGCCGCGATCATCAAGATCGCTAATCAGCGCAGACAGGCCGGCGTCAAGCATCGGCGAGGACTGGTCCTTCATTCGCTTCGTCAGCCCCTTGTGGACATCCCACGAGTGGTTGTCGGAATTGGCGACTTTGGGCCAAACCACTTCGACCACCCGGGTGCCCGCTTCGACCAATCGCCGCGCCAGTAGGCAGCTTTGCCCAAACGCGTTGCGGCCATAACGGTCACGCTGTTCTTTCGACTCGCGGTCCAACGAGAAAGCGTCTCGAGCTCGGCCCGAGGTGACCAACTCCAAAGCGCGAGTGTAGTACTCGTCCAACTTGTAATCGCGGACGGCCCTATCTACGTCGGGCATGCCTTGATTGATCGCGTCCCTCAGTCGTGCGCGGCGTTGCAATCGACCTGAGTGAACTTGAGGCCGCAACTTCAGGTCCTCGATACTGATTCCCTCCATCTTGTTGGCGTTCATGTCATCGCCAGGCGGATAGAGGTAGTACGGATCAAACCCGCGTCCTAAGAACCCAGCCGTTCCTGCTTTGCCGACAACGTTGCTCTCTTGAAGCGGTCTCGGCAACATGACGAATGGGAGCATCGGGATATTCGACGGCTTGAGGCGAACCAAGTTGGCGCCGAAGTTGGGAAAGTCCTTGGGGCTTGGCGGCTCCAATTGACCCGAAGGGCTGATCTTGTCCGTGGTGTATCCGGTCAGCATCTGATAGATGGCGGCCGTGTGGTTGAACAGCCCGCTGGGCGTGTAGCTCATCGAGCGAATCATGGAGAGTCGATCGTTCACTTGGGCCAGTTGAGGCAGAAGCTCAGTGAACTTCATGCCCGGCACCTTGGTGGAGATCTCTTTGAACGGTCCCACCATGTTATCCGGCAGATTTGGTTTCGGATCCCAGAGATCCAGGTGGCTTGGGCCGCCTTGAAGGAACAGCATGATAATGCTCTTGGCGGTTCCCTCGCCGGTCTGTCCATCCGCCGCCTTGGCTGAGGCCTGTTCGAGTTGGAGCAGCGAGCTCAGGCTGAGCCCAAGAACGGATGAACCTCCGACTCGCAGCAAATCTCGCCGGCTCATGCCAGGCTGATGGGTTTGGCTGTTCCTGCCAGGCTGCCCGGGGATGACGAGCATGGGTTGTCTCCTATGGGTGGCGAGCATGGGCGGACGGCATAGGCGCGACCCGACTTACTCTGCCGTTTTGTCGTTACCGGTTAAACAGGAATGCTGGACTATTGATCAAAGCCCAAGCAAGGTCTTGAGCGGAGGTCAGTCGAGCGTTCTTGAGAAGCGTTTGACTCAGCTTCACGTCAGCTCGTAGCTGGGCCAATTTGGGGTCGATCGCCAGCGGTCGGCTGGCTGCGGCCAATTTGTCCCGAAGTCGTTTGAGTTCTGGAGCGACAGGCCGCGGTTTTTTTGCGACGGTCAGAGCGGATGCTAACTTCTTCAATTCGCCATCGATGCCTCGATAGTAAGCGAGCAATTCCGCCTGCTGCTTCGGATTGCGTTTGGCTGCCGCGACGGCAAGGATGTCCACAACATTCTTGGGCAGTCCTTTGAGCAGAATGGGCCCTTTGGCATTGGTTACCGAGATTCGGAACCGACCCAAAGAATGCTGTCCGCTCGAGAAATTCTGATGGAGCAGAAACGTCAGTTTTGTTCCGCCATCATGGCCGACATCTTGTTTCGTCTCGAACGCTGCAGTGTGGGGCACACCAGTCTTGGGTGCAACCGCCCAACCGTTGTTCGCCGGCGCCATAACGCCGTCGATGGCGGTCGCTACGCCATAACTCTGTTGGCTGAAGTCAGCCTGGGCATTTTCCAGCGGCACCTTCTCCCCTCGGCCCGCGTCTGACTTGGTTGTCGCATAGAGTTCGAATTCCGTCAGAACGAAGTTGCCGTCGGTCGACCTACCGGGGCCCATTTTCGGCTGACGTTTGTCGGTCAGAGCCTCGAGTCGCACAGCAGTGATGCCTTTCAGCTCGCTGTTTGCAACGACCGTGTAGGCGCCAAGGCCGTTCGAACTGGTGGCGAGTACGGAGAGGTCGTCTTGTTTCGCCAGCGTGGTCGCGCTGGTGGACGACAGCTCGATTGGGTCGAGCGCCGTCCAGGCCGTCGGTCGATTGGCTTCGCTTTCCCAGGTCTTCAATTTGGCGGGAATCGCCGCCTCGTATTTCTTGAGCGTTGCAGCGGCTTGGGCGACCGCCTGAGCTTGTTTCTTGTCGAGCTCAGCTTCACTGGCGGCAATCTTCTTCTCGTGTGCTTCGAGTTCAGTCTTTGCGCCGGCGATGGCCTGTTGTCGTGCGTTCTCCTGCTCAGCAACCTTGGTGGAGATGCTCTTTTCGTATTGCTGAGTTGCGGCAACGAGTTGAGTGTGCTCGGCCGGCAAGCTCTTCATCATGGCTTTGGCAGCGTCGATTTCAGTCTGCGTGGCGGATCGGTTGAGGATTCGCATGAACATCTCATCGATCAGTTTGGCGTCGTCGTTTTGGTTCGCAACGAGTTTGGTGATCGCGCCTTTGGGGTCGGTGATCGCGTTATCGACTGTGGAGCCGCTCACGAGCGCCATCACAGGACCGAACTGCATGCCGCTAGGCCGCTCGCACTCACAGGCGCTTTCGCGCGGCGGCCGCCCTAACTTGGCCAAGAATCCGCTCTTGTCCTTCACTCCCGCGTCAGGCAACTCGGCAGCTCGCGTTCCCGGCTTGACGCCCGGAATCTTGGTGGCGGAGCCGGTGACCCGGTGCAGGGTGTCGAACAGGACTTCGGCCGGCAGGCGCCGGGCGATCGCATGAGAATAATTGAGCGTGTCGTCGTCGTTCCATTTGTTGGTTTCAATCGACATCTGGTACGTGCGTGACTCGCAGATTGCACGGATCAAATGCTGTACGTCGAAACCGCTATCAACAAACTCCTCCGTTAGTCGAGCGAGCAGTTCGGGATTCGTTGGCGGATTGCCCGCGCGAATATCGTCGAGCGGTTCAATCAGGCCTCGGCCCAACAGGTAGCCCCACATGCGATTCACGTAACTGCGAGCGAAGTAGCTGTTGTCTGGGGAGACGATCCATCTGGCGATATGCTCGCGCCGGTTGGCGTTGGGCGCTGCCACGTAGTGGCTCTCATAGGGCAGTTTTGGCGGAGTGACTTGACCCGTCTCATCGTGCAGCACCTCGCCGGTGTCTTTGTCGAAAATGACTTCGTAGAGCGGCTTGCCGGCCTCGACTGCGGTCCTGCCTATCTCTCTCTTGCCGCTACTGGGGTCCTTCTTCAGGCCGAATTGGGCGAAGAATGCAGCGGTTTCCCAGTACTGGTTTTGCACCCATTTTTCAAACGGGTGGTCGTGGCACTTGTTGCAACTGAAGCGAACGCCAAGGAAGAGATGGGTCGTGTTCTCCATCGTGTCTTCGGCCGTGCGGTGAATTTTGTAATAGGACGCCGCAGGGTTCTCTTTGTTGGATCCGCTGGCGGTCAAAATTGAGTACGTGAATTGGTCGTAGGGCGTATTCGCATCAACTTGGTCACGAATCCATTTGCGGAACGCGGCGGCCCCTTCGGGCGCCAGATACTTGCGGTTGACTTGCAACAAGTCAGCCCACTTATTCGTCCAGTGCTCCACATAATCGGCGTTACCTACAATCTTGCCGATCAACTCGTCGCGTTTGACGCGTGTCTCGCGCTTGTCCGCCAGGAAGGCTCGAACCGCAGGCGCGGTGGGGGGAAGGCCGGTAAGATCGAGGTGAATCCGACGAATGAAATCGGCGTCGTCACAGAGTCCGGAGGCCAAGGTCTTTGTGCGTTGCAGCTTGGCCGCAACCAACTCGTCGACAAAGTTATTCGGGGGCGAACTCTTCCAGGCGAATCCACTTCGCTCGCCCATCACCGTCAGCGTCGAGGCGGCGTACTTGCCTTCAAACCTGGCGAGGATTGCCGATTCGCCGCGCAGTAACACGGAGACAAGACCGGTCGCGTCGGCCCTGGCAACCTCAATGTTGCCGCTGGAGATGTGGGCCAGCGCCGTTACGTCGCGAACCTCGCCGTTTCCGTAGGTCGCCAAAACGCGGAATTGCTGTTTGGCGTCAGTCGGCTGAAGTATTCGGTCCTTGGGGAAAATCTCAATGCTGGCGACGCGAGAAGAGCTCAAATCGATATTGGCCCCGTTCGTAATCCACTTATGGATAAGCTTGTAGGCTGGCGAGTCCGGTACAACAACTTGCCCGCCCTCGTGCGGAACTCGGCTGGTCGCCTTGAGCAGCATCAGGCTGTCTTGGGGCGACGCCAAATTAATCCGGCGGGACGCCAATTCATCGACATAGGCCCGCAATTCAAAGACCGGATCGTTGCCTCGCATGGAGGTCTTCAATCCGCCCTTGCCTTTCTTGGAACCGTGGCAATTGCCGGCGTTGCAGCCCGCCTTGCCAAACACCGGCATGACGTCGCGAACCAAGTCGGCTTCAAAACCCGACTTGACCCCGGCGACCTCGATCGTCGCGGTTGTCTTCTGGTCACCCACCGATAGTGTGACCTCGGTTTTCCCGTTGGACTTGCCGCGAATCAGCCCTGTCGGTGAAACGCTGATGACGTCTTTCGCTATCTCGACTTTTGCGAGGCGAGTCAGGTCGACGAGATTGCCGGACTTCAAGACTCCGGTGACGAGAAACTGGGCGGTGTCGAATCGTCTTGCCAGACGAATGCTGGTCGGCTGGACTTCGATCGCGACGAGCGGATCGCCGGCAGGCAATGTCTCTGTGCCGCCGGTTTGGGTCGAAGCGGGCGGAATGATGACGGGTGTTGCCTGCCCTTGCTTCGCGGCGGCTACGTCCATCGAATCGACGGGCACGGGCACGAACTCGGTTACGATCGAACCGTTCTCGGCATTGATCATCCGCACCATGCCGTCTGTTCCGGCTGCAGCCACAGTCTTCCCGTCCGCGCTGAAAGCGACCGCGAATACGCCGGCTTTCGGCAAGACCACCTTGGCCAAGACCTTGATGCCTTGGGAGCGGTGTTTGTCGATTTTGGCCTTTTCTTGCGCAGTTCGCTGGGCGACCCGTTTCTTCACGATCGCCTGCAACTCCTTCGACAGCTCGCCATCAAATTCGTAGGTGTAGATTTGAATCTCGCCGGTGCGATCAACACAGCTCCCTGCCGCGATCCGCTTGCCGTCGCGGCTGATTGCCACATCGAACACTCGCCCCTTGAGCGGCGGGAACTTGCGGATGAGATTGGCGTCGTCGCCGATCACTCGCTTCGTTGTTCGGAAGACACGGTAAAGTTTGGGTTCGCCGTCGACCCCGCCCACCAAGATCTCATCGCGACTCGGATGTCGGTCGACTGCCGCGATTCCGCCCTTGAGGGCTCGGGGCGTGATCGATGTAATGTTGTCGATAAAACGCTGCGTCTGCATTTCCGTCAGTTTGGCGGTCCGGTCACGACCGACGGAGATCAGGTGAGTTCCCTTGGCCGAGAAAACGGTGTCGAGCGGCCAGTTGTTGTGGGCGCCTTGGTAGAGCACCTGCTTGCCGGTCTTGACGTCGATCGCGCGCACGGTGTTGTCCGCACAACCGAACGCCAGTAGTTTGCCGTCGGGCGACCAACTCGCTCCATGCACGGTGTCAAAAGAAACTGAATGCGAAAGCAACAGCTCTCGCTTCTCAACGTCCCAAACTTGCACCTCGCCCATTCGAGCGGGCATCCCGCCGGTGACCGCCAAGAGCTTGCCGTCGGGCGAGAAAGCTACCGATTCAATTCGCTCCGAAACGCCAACCAACCTTGCCAACAAACCCGATCCGTCCGCTTTGTGCAATAGCACCTCGTGGTGGCCAGCGACTGCGAGCAGCTTGCCGTCAGAGGAAAAATCGAGAGACGTAATGATCGGGGCCATCGAGTACGAAGGCGGGTGCTGCATATCGTACTGCCTCTTCGCGCTCGCTGGCGTATCGTCCTTCGCCCCTTGCAGGATCCAGTGCTTGATCAGCTCGATTTCCGTAGGCAAAAGCGGCGGCTTCTCTTTGGGCATCTCGGCTTCGCCACTCTGCGGAGTGATCGACGCAAGCAGGTAGCTCGCGCCCGGCTTGCCCGGTACGATCGCCTTCTCTTCGCTTTCACCGCCAGCGACCATCTTCCCGAACGCCGTCATCACATAGTCGCCGTCAGCCTTGGCTGGTTGGTGGCAACCGTGACACTTCGCTTGGAAGATGGGGTGAATCTGTTCGTAGTAACTCACCGCGTCACTGGAATTTGACGCCGCCTTTTCCTCTCCGTGGAGCAACGTGGAGAGGAGCAATGTGGAGAGGAGCAATGTGGAGAGGCTCAGAACGAGTGAGAGAAAAAGCGCGAACGGTGGGCGTGAGCAGAAGAAGGGCATGGTGTTTCCTCAGCGTCAGAAACGAGCGTTGGGCAGGTGTGTTGTGGAGCGACGGTAGGGGGCGCAAGCCAGTCTAGTTAGGCTATTGTGGATGTCAAGGTCCGTTTAATAGCCTGGGAGCGCCAACTATTCGCGCGCATATTGGACCATGCCGCCTATCGTCCCGTCAACTGTTTTGCCTTCCAACGTCGCTCATCCGATTGTCGTCCAGGCTCCCCAGAGGCACGCATCAATCGTGTTCTCGGTCGCCGGCGATGTTCCAGGCCAAGCCGAGCTTGCTGAGCAGCCAGATAGTGCCGTAGGTCGTGTCTAACTCCCACCATTTACGGCCATAGTTGGCGCGACGAGGCACGGCGTGGTGGTTGTTGTGCCAACCTTCGCCAAAGGTGACTAGGGCGACCCACCAGAGGTTCTTGCTGTCGTCGTCGGTTTCATAGTTCTTGTAGCCCCACACGTGGGTCACCGAGTTGATAAACCAAGTGCAATGCAAGACGACGACGAGCCGAACGAACAGCCCCCAGACAACCAAGGACCAGCCAAGGGAAGCGCCGCCCAGCCCATGCCCAACTGCATAGAGCGCGCCGGCCAACAGCAGGTGCCACACGATGTAGGTGCGGTCGAGGAACAGCAGAGTCGGTTCGGACATCATGTCTCTGGCGTAACGCTCGTGATGTGCGTCGCGGTTCTTCGGACTCATCTTCCCTAGGCACCACAACGCATGGCTCCACAAGAACCCCTCGCGAGGCGAGTGCGGGTCACCCTCATGGTCGCTCAGCGCATGGTGTTTTCGGTGGTTTGCCGTCCAGTGGACAGCGGAGCCTTCGCCAGCTAGTCCGCCAATGAGCGCGATCAGTAGTCGGACCGGCTTGTGGACGGTGAAGCTGCGATGGCTGAGCAAACGGTGGTAGCCCAAGCAAATGCCGATTCCGCCTGTCAGCCAGTAGAGCGCGAGCATCACAAGCAACCCTTGCCAACTGAACGTGAACGGCGCTGCCAGAGCTCCCAGGTGAAGCAGTCCGATCCAGAACACGGTGACCCAACTAATTCCGTCCGGGTAGCGTTGGATCTGAGGGAGCGGCTGGGGCGAGCGGCTTTCCTTTTGGGACGGCGCTTGAGGGGGCGAGACGAGCGACATGGGATAGCTCCGTTGAATTTCAGACTGAGTCTTTCTCGATCTCTGCGTATCCTAGCGGAATGCTTCGGTTTTCAGGTGAGAGGCTTGTTTCGAGTTTGTAATAGTTGTGTGAACGGCCCTTGGGAGGCGCCTGCGATCGGGTGGAGACGGGCGGGGCGGGGAAGGTGGACAGAGCCCTGCTTCTCGCGGCGTTGGGAACTGCCGAGATTCTCACAAATGAACCTACTTCCGCGCCTCTGCCGCCGGCTGCTCCCGCCATAGGGTAGGAGCTGACGAACCAATTGATCGTCGGAGTAACCTGAAACATTGCGAGGTTGTGCCGTGAACATGAATTGTTCTTCTCTTCGTTTCTCAGCGCTATTTGCTTTTTGCGTTGGCGCGTGGATGGTCGCGTCTCAGACCTCGCCAGCCGCCGAGTTTCGCGCGGAAGATCGATCTGTCGTCGAAGCGGATGAAGTGATCGATGACGACCTCTACATTTTCGGTGAAGAGGTGACTATCGATGGTGATGTGAAAGGCGACGTGTTCGCCTTTGGACGCGTGATTCGCGTGAATGGCTCGATTACTGGTGATCTATTCTCGGCGGGTCAGGCCATTGTGATCAGCGGACACGTGGGCGACGACGTGCGGATTGCCGGGCAGGCATTGAGGATTGATGAAGAGGCTGTGATTGGTGACGACGTGCTTGCTGCTGGGCTGAGTTTTGAAGCTGACGATGCGAGTTCCGTTGGCGGCGATTGGATTTTCGCGGGCTATCAGGCTTTGCTGGCTGGCGACATTGACGGGCTGATCAACGGATCGATGGCCAACTGTGAGATCAACGGCCATGTTGGGGGCGACGTCAAGCTGAGCGTGGACGGCGACGGCAACGGCGTCCATGCGTACACAGGCGGATCACCTCCGCCGATCTCGATGCCGAGTTTGTCAGAAGGGCTTACGATTGGCGATTCCGCTCAGATCGATGGCGGACTTAAGTATGAGTCCAAACACGAGGCGAAGATCGACGGCGCCGCGAAGATCACTGGGGACATCGAGCACACTCTTCCACCGGTACAAGTTAAGAAAGCGGGAAAGCAGGCTGCGAATCAGTGGGACGTTGTCAGCAAACACCTGGCTTTGTTGGTGATCGGCTTGTGCGTTGTGCTCTTCGCGCCTGCCTGGACGCGGGGCCTGTCGGACCGAGTCAAGACACAGCCCTTGGCTAGCTTTGGACTTGGCTTTGCCGGCATCGCGGGTTTCATCCTCTTGCTCTTCGTGATCCTGGCGGGGATGGTCGCGGTCGCTGTAATCGCCGGGCTCGTCAAGCTCACTTCCCTGGTTCCGGTTGCGCTGGTGTTGGGGATTTCTAGCGTGGCTGTTCTCGGCGTCGGGTTCTGGTTCTTTACGAGCTACCTGGCGACCATCGTATTAAGCTTCTTTACCGGGAACCTGCTTCTTGCTCGGATCAGTCCACGGCTTGCCGAGAGTCGCTTTCTTTCACTCGTCATCGGGCTCGTTGTGTTGGCCGGGATCAGCTGCGTGCCCTACCTCGGTTCGATCGTGGCTTGGCTCGTCGTCCTGATTGGTCTGGGAGCTCTGCTGCTCTGGATGTTCACCAAGCGACCGGAATCCGCGGCGCCTGCTATAGAAAAGGCGGTTGTTGCCGGATAGATCCGCGGAGCGCCTGTGTTCGCCAAGAGGCGTTCGCTAAGACGCGGGCGCAGCGGCTTGTTCTCCCCACTTACTCGCAGGGATTCTTCCAGGCGAGCTTTGGCTCAAGTCAAAGACTACAGCTTTTCCAGCGGACCGGTGCTGTCACCCAGTTTGTCAAGTTTGGCGCCGCCCATCCGGCACATCGAGACAAACAGGTTGTTTAACGGCGTGTCGTTGGCGTAGTGACGGAGCATGCCAGTTTTCAGCTGTCCGCCTCCTTGGCCCGCCAGCACGATTGGCAGGTCGTGGTGGCTGTGGCGGTTGGCGTCGGCGATGGCGCTGCCGTAGAGGACCAAGCTGTTGTCGAGCAGCGTGCCTTGGCCTTCCTTGACGGCCTTGAGCTTATCGAGGAAGTAGGCGAATTGAGTGACGAGAAACTGGTCGATCTTGGCGATGTCATCCATCGTCTTCTTATTGTTGCGGTGGTGCGAGAGGCTGTGGTGGCCTCCCTTGACGCCAATCATTGGATAGCTGCGATTGCTGCCCGCATTGGCCAGCATGAACGTGCTGACGCGAGTCGTGTCGGTCTGGAAGGCGAGAGCCATGACGTCGTACATGAGGCGAATGTGGCTTTCAATATCGCGAGGTATTCCGGCCGGCACGTCGTAATCCGGCACGTCGCTTCTCCGCGTCGCGGAGCGGTCTATTCGCTGCTCCAACTCACGCACACTGGTGAAATACTCATCCAGTTTGCGCTGATCTTTTTTACCCAATCGCTTGCGCAGTAGGGCGGCATCCTCGGCGACCAAGTCCAGGATGCTAGTGCGATACAGGTCGCGTTCAGCACGTCCTTTCGCGGCCTCCGCCGTTCCAAACAGTCGTTCAAAGGCCAGCTTGGGGTTTATCTCCTTGGCCATCGGAGTCGTCTCGGACTTCCAGGAAACATTAGCCGAGTAGGCGCAGCTGTACCCGGAATCGCAATTCCCGCTATTGCGGCCGCGTTCCACGCCCAATTCGAGAGAGGGCAAAGGAGTCTGCTGACCCATCAACTGGGCAGCTGCTTGATCGACGGAGATACCCAGTTTGATGTCGGCGCCAGAGGTCTTTCGAGGTTGGGCGCCCGTCAGGAACGAGCCGGCGTTTCGAGCGTGGTCTCCGGCCCCATCGCCATTGGCTCGGCCGTGGTGCTGCGTCAGACCCGTGAACACATTGATTCGATCTTTGTGTTTGGCGAGCGGACTGAGCGACTGGGAAAGTTCCCAATCGGCGCCCTCTCCCTCAGGTTTCCAGTTGGGGACAATGGCGCCATTGGGGAAGAAGATGAACGCCAAGCGGACAGGCGGCGGCAAGTTGGCGGCGGCCTTGGCCGTGGGCGTCATCGCTTCGAGCATGGGCAGAGCCATGGCAGCGCCGAGGCCGTGAAGAAAAGTGCGTCGCGGTAGGTGACTGATTTTACTCATTGCTCGTTTTCCGATTCAAGAACGGTTTACTCTGCACAATGCCTCGCACCAACACTGTAAAACGATAGTCATTTTTCTCCAAGTCGGCAACAATTTCATCGACCGTGCAAATATCTGGGAGCTCGAGGCCGCGGCCCAGTGCATAGGTCAGCATCTTGCCCGCCAGCAGCTTGGCAAATTGCTCTTTGCGTTTCTTGAGAATCTGCACCAGCTCCGTAGGCCCTCGGAACGACTCGCCGCTGGGAAGTTTGCCTCCCGCATCGACCAGTTTGCCCTCAGCTTGAACTCGCCATCGCCCGATCGCGTCAAAGTTCTCGAAGCCGAACCCAAGCGGGTCGAGCGTGTCATGGCATGACGCGCAGGCTGGCGATTCGCGGTGAATACGCAGTTGGTCGCGGAGCGACGTGGCGCCCGACTCCTTGGCGCCGTCTTCCAGAGACTGTACGTCGGTGGGCGGGTCGGCAAGCTTCACACCCAAGATGTTGTCCAGAATCCAAGCTCCTCGACGGACCAGCGACGTCCGGTCGGGGTTCGATGTGATCGTGAGGATGCTGCCGTGGGTCAACACGCCAGCTCGTTGATTCGACGGCAGCGAGACTCGCCGCATCTGCTCGCCCTCCACTCCGGCAATCTGATAGTGTTTTGCCAGGCGTTCGTTGACAAAGGTAAAATCGGCGTCGAGGAAATCGAGTAGGCTGCGGTCGTTATTGAACACTTCGGCGATGAACATCTTTGTTTCCACGATCATGTCCGCGCGTAACTTCGGCGTGAACTCGGGAAACAGCTTCTTGTCCGGCGTCGCCTCGACGAAGTTGGCCAATGTCAGCCATTGGCTGGCGAAGTTGTCAACCAAGGCCGCGGATCTCGGGTCGGCGAGCATCCGCATGACTTGCTCGTCCAAGACATCCGGCTCGTGCAACTTGCCTTGGCTCGCCAGACGAAACAGCGTCTCGTCCGGCATCGTGCTCCAAAGGAAATAGGATAGTCGCGAAGCCAGTTCGAAGTCATTGATCGAATGCTGTTTGGCGCCGGAGGGCGGTTCTTGCTCGACGCGAAACAGAAAATGCGGCGAGATCAGAATCGCTTGCACAGCAACTTGAATCCCGCGTTCAAACGAATCGCCGCGCTCCACGACAAACTCAACCACGTTCACCAAGCGATCGACCTCCGATGCGTCGACTGGACGCCGGAACGCGCGGGGCATCAGGCGGTGGAGAATCTCGCCAGCTGCTTGCTCGACAGTCTTCTTATCGCTCGGCGTGGCGATGACGATCCGTTGATGGACCTCCGGCGGCGGCGCGTCCGTGGGGCCTTGAATCTCAATGTACCCAACGGCAAGATTGCGGTCGCGTTGCCTGGGGTCTTTCGCCTTAGGATTGTAGAAGTCGTTGATGAACGCCGCCTCAATCACATGGGCGCCTCGCGGTATCTTGTGCCGTGAATCATACGCCGCGGGCTGTCGATGGCCTTTGATGTCGTGCACCTTGACCGCCTTGCCGTCGATGCGAATCTCCATACGAGCCGGGTCAGAGCCCGCCTGGTCCGCTGCAGCTTCCACACGAATAATGTACTCGCCGGCAACCTTGATATCGTGCTTGTGGACCGCCGAACCGCGCGAGTTCATCCGCACCCATTCACCGTGAACGTCCGCTGCGCCAGTAGCTTGGAGCTTGGAAGCTTCAAACCGCTGCTTGCCTCGAGCTGACGTGTCTGTGAGGATTGCCGCGCTGGCAATTCGCTCAGATGCATCGACGTACTTCTCCAGCAGCAATGGCGGCAAGGACAGAACATCGGCGATGTTGCTGAACCCGTAGCCTACATCGTCCGAGGGAAAGTCCTTTGCGGGGTTGATATCGACACCGAGCAGGTCGGCCACCGTGTTGTTGTATTCCGTGCGGTTCAATCGATGAATGGTCACGTGACCCGCATCGTCGATCAGGTCGCAGTCAATGTGAAACAGCTTGATGTCGAGCCACGTCGCACACGCCTCTCGGGCTGCCTTTGATGGCCGTTCGTCATGATCCTCAGGCGGCATCATGTCCGTGTTCAACATTCGCAGCGCTTTTTCCCACGTCTTCCGGTTCTCCAGCACGTGGGCCGGTTTGGTGAACCCGTGAAACGAAACGTCGCCTTCCGCTTCCTCTTCGCCGTGACAATCGAGACAGTACTGCTGCACAATCGGGAGGACCTTGGCCTGGAACGCTTCATCCGTCGCCACCAGTTTGGAGTTTTTGGGTTCCGCGGCGCAAAGCTCCGATTTAACCATGGGTGAAGTAAGGCAAATCCAGCTGACGGGCAGGGCGAAAAGGCTCCCAGCGACGCGGGTTGCCATGCGAATCGCACGCCGCTGGCCGTCTCGGAATGATTGGGTCGGCTCGAACAAGGACATCAACGACCTCGCAGGTAGGTGGGGGAGCTGCGGCGGGAACTAGGTCGGAAGATCCGCTGTTGCGGACTCTCGTTGCATAACTTAGGGACCTTAGCGTCCATATTATGGCCAGACGCCATCACCCTGTCCAGTTCATCGTCCTGTCCAGTTCATCGTCCTGTCCAGTTCATCGTCCTGTCCAGCTCATCGTCGCCACTCTGTCCCCCGCACCGTGGGTGTCCGCCCCCAATGCCCCCGCCACCGTGTGTGTCCGTCCCCCACATGTTCGCCCCGACAAGCTGTCCTTCCGTCAGCGGATCCCACAGCCGGACCAGGTGCCAACGCCCCTTTCGTCCAGTGGGTCCGTCCGTTTGGACCCGCAATATGCAAACCTCTCGCTGCAATTCTGGGAAAAGTCGCCACCGTGACCAACCACTGAGCAGCTCTCGCGTCCTCGTTGGCCCGCCTGGGCGAGAGGGCTGTATGTCGATGGGTGGATATCCTGTAAGTTCTTTCGTGGGCAGTGTTTGTGTTGCTTCTCGGCTCCAGTCGCTAACGGCGGCGTTGCTTGACTTGGCTTGAGCACGTCGGTCGCCCCTTCGGCTGGGAGTCCACCCACTATCCGCGAGTGGGCCGGTTGCCAGCGGCTGCCAGGCGACATGTCAATGTCCGACGTAAACCGTGTTAGCAAAACAGTTTGCATGCAACTGACCCCTGGCTGCGAGCGGCCCTCAGACCCCTGGACCGCCTGGGCGGGACCTTAGATGGTGGGCTTGCTTGTCATTCTCGGCTTCGCAACTAACCTAAATTCCCTATCCCTTGCTGTTTGCGTTTTCCCCGCCGTTTGTGTGGCACACTTCATACTCAGGCTCCTGAGGTGGCGGCTGTGCCTGACGGCCATTCTGAACGCCCCCGGCTACATGAGATGTTTGCGGTTGAGATGCGCCCCGGATTGAGCGAATCGATTAGGGATTTGGAGTGCCTGAGGTCGGCGATTCACGCAACCGCTGTGGAGGGGCTCTTTGTGATGCCTGCGGGCGCCAACTTGGAGGCCGCGCCCGAGAGCGAACAGGCCTTCGTCAGGTTATTGGCAACGCTCGAATCTACTTTTGAATTGATCGTCTTCGATGCACCACCCGCGAATCGATATGTCACAGCGTTGTCTTGGTTGGCCCACATGGACGCGGTCCTCATGGTGTTAGCTGAGGATTCCGATACGCAAAACGCAAAACTCGGAAAGAGGATCATGGCCGGACTTGGCGTCAAGATTGATGGCGTCGTGTTGAACAAACGGTAATGGCAGAAAAACGGGGACCCCCCTGGCTCAACAGGCCAACCTATGACAACCGCCCTGCCTCAAACCGTCTTGCCTCATACACCGTCAATCGCAGATGAAGTGGGTGCTACAAGTGCGCGATCGCTGGGCGTTGCAGTCGCGCTTTGGTCGATTCTGTTGCTGCTGCCCTTTACGATCTCAGCGCCGGAAGATTTTAGGGCTAGCCTTGCCGGCACAGAGAGCATTCTGCCCTCACATGTGATCTCGTTGGGCAAATTGGTTACGCGTCTACTGACGCTGGCATTGATCGGATTCTACCTGTTCCAGCAGCATGACAATCCAAAGCTCTACCGCGCTTTGACCGCGATCTTTCCTATGGCCCTGTTTGCGGCTTGGGCCGTTGGGTCAACCGTCTGGTCGCCGCTAATCAAAGTGAGTCTTAGCCAGTCGTTTAGTTTCTCGCTGCTGATGTCATTGGCGTTGGTTATCGGCGTTTCCTGGCGCGGCGTCGAGGACACAAGTCGGATCCTATTCTTGCTGTCTGTTTCTTTGCTGGGCATCGCGATCGTGTTGATCGGGTTGCGGCTCGGTTTTCCCCGATATGGCGCCTTGACCAGGGCTTCATCCGGAATTTTCCACTCCACGTCCGCCGGCGCTACGTCGTCGCTCGCGACGGTGATTCTCCTGGCGGCATCCCTCTTGTGGCGTTGGCCATGGGCAAAGACCATGGCTGCGCCTGGCTTGATTGTGCACCTGACCGTGTTTCTGCTTGCAGGTAACCGCCTCTCTTTCGCGATTGCAATCTTGCTCGCGGGCTGCGTGTTGGTTTGGACGCTGGCGGCTCATCGAATCGCAACGATCGCACTGGCCCTTGGGATCCTCGGCGGCGCGTATTTTGTCGTTGACACCAGATTGGTTCAAGCTCGAAACGGATTGCAGTATGCCGGCCTTGCCGTTGGACAGGGGCAGTCGTCAAAGTCCCTCGAGAGCCTCTCCGGTCGGTCGGAGATGTGGAAGGCGATGGGCAAGTCCTATTGGGATTCGCCCTGGATGGGCCACGGCTATTTTGTGACGTCGGAAAAGGGAAGCATTCTCGTCTGGGATGAATGGGGGAACTGGACTGCGCACAACTGGTTTCTTCAAGCGGTCGTAACGACCGGAGCCATTGGCGCCACACTTCTGATTGGGGGAAACCTGTGGCTTGCATTCTCGGTCTTTAGGAATCGCCAGAGAGATCCTCAACTGGCTTTTCTCCTGGGCGCCTTGTTGGTTTGGTTCATTGCCTGGGGCGGACTCAACGCGTCGTACCTTGGTCCGCTTCAGCCTGAGTCGGTTGTCTTCTCAGTGGGTGTGGGCTTGGCGGTTTCGCTGGCGATCCGCAAAGGCGACGAGGAGGCAGTCGGATGAAGGTTCTGCTCTGCCACAACTCCTATCGACAGCCCGGCGGCGAAGATCAGGTGTTCGAAGACGAAGGTGCGATGCTGCAATCCGCTGGGCACGATGTCGTCGTCTATCGACGTTCGAACACGGAGATCAAGAAACGGACGCTGAGGACCGCGGCTCAGGTCGTTTGGAACTGGCAGGCTCACCGCGAACTCTCGGCTCTGATCAGCGAACAGAAGCCCGATATCGCGCATTTCCACAACACCTTTCCAATCATATCGCCCGCGGCCTATTACGCCGCTAGGGCTCAAGGCGTTCCCGTTGTTCAAACGCTGCATAACTTCCGCTTGTTGTGCCCCAAAGCCGTGTTGTTGAGGGATGGGAAGATTTGTGAGCAATGCGTAGGCAAGTCGTTTGCTTGGAAGTCGATCCAACATCGTTGTTATCAGGGAAGTCTTCCAGCGAGCCTTGCCACCGCAGGCATGCTTGCTGCCCACTGGCGGCTTGGCACCTGGCGGAATTGCGTCACCCGTTACATCGCACTGACCGAGTTCGCACGGGAGAAGCTGGTCTCAGGCGGGTTTCCGCGAGACAGGATTGCGGTCAAGCCAAACTGTGTCCGCCCCGATCCTGGCCTCGGCAGCAATGACGGCGACTACGCGATTTTCGTCGGTCGTCTTGCCGAAGAAAAGGGGCTCGACGTGCTCAGCGAGGCTTGGCGGAAGAAGGCCGGGCGTTTGACCTTGTTAGTGGTTGGCGACGGACCTCTGAAACAGTTGGTGACCGACGCTCAGGCGGACGGATGCAATGTTCGCTGGCTCGGTTATCTCGAACACGCAAAAACATTGGAACTGATTCAAGGCGCGAAAGTGTTGGTGTTTCCTTCTGTCTTGCACGAGGGATTTGGCCGCAGCATTATCGAGTCGTTTGCAGCCGGAGCGGTCGTGGTTACGTCCAACTTGGAGCCTATGAACCAGATCGTCACGGACGGCGAAACAGGACTGTTGTTCGACAATCGGAATTCGGAGGATCTCGCCGGCGCGGTATGCCGAGTCATCGAGGATGACGCGCTTCGATCGAGGCTTCGCGCCGCTGGGAGACGTGAGTTTGAGCAGCGGTACACTGCGGAGAGAAACCTCGTTGAATTGACTGGTATCTATGAGTCGGCCATACGCGCCACCGAGGCAGGCTCAGAATGTCCTGACAACTCGTTTCATCTTCTTGATGAGGAGGGAGGACCCGCATGAATCGCAATCCTCGCGTAAGTGTCGGCGTGCCGGTGTACAACGCCGAGAAATACCTTCGGCAGAGTTTGGAGTCTTTGTTGGCCCAGACGTTTGAGGACGTCGAGATCATTATTTCCGACAATTGTTCGGCTGACGCGACTGAGGCGATTTGCCGTGAGTTCGCGCAACGCGATTCGCGTATCCGCTACTTGCGGCAGCCGGAGAACCTCGGGGCGATCGCGAATTTCAATCACGTGTTCGCCGAAGCCCGAGGCGAGTATTTCAAATGGGCGGCCTATGATGATCTTTGCGAGCCGACGTTTCTGCAACGCTGTGTCGATGTGCTGGACAAGAACCCTGACGTCGTCTGGTGCCACAGCAAGTCGGATCGAATCGATGCCGATGGCGGTCGCCTGACGGTTCCCAGTCTGGCAGGGGGTCGTCAGTTGGGAGTCCCTGCGACGATGTTGAAGGATGCGGGCACCCTCGCAAAAACTGCGATTCGAGCCGCGCGAGTCAGCGGTTTGCTGGAGTGATCCTGGGAACGAATTGGTGTGTCGATTCCTACGGCTTGATTCGCGCCGAAGCTCTTCGCCGGACCCGTATGCTGCTGCCATTTTACGGCGCCGAGAAAGTTCTCATGGGCGAACTCGCCCTAC
Organism: uncultured Pirellulaceae bacterium; assembly: GCA_964635375.1. Classification (GTDB taxonomy): domain Bacteria; phylum Planctomycetota; class Planctomycetia; order Pirellulales; family Pirellulaceae; genus CAZMNY01. The sequence continues at coordinate 24,368 of CAZWOU010000047.1, forward strand.
AAGGCCCATACCATCACATTCCCGAGCGTCTTTTCTCGCAGCGCATTCATCCCGTCGCTTCGAGCAACCTGAAGTCGGCGGCGTTTCAATCGGCGTTCATGGTGGGAAGTAGGGCAAAAACCAAGTTGCCAGCTCGCCTGGCCATACTTACGGCCCACTTCAAGGCGGCTGTGACAGCGAACTTGCCTTTGCGGCAACGCGCCGAATGTGCCGCCGTGGTTGTAAGGTATGTTTTGCAATTCGGGAAATGGAAACGAGTCATGGCCGCCGCCGCATCAGGGAGAGGCGTTGGCGGTGACGGGATCGAGCGTCTACAGAGTGTCGAGGCGTCGCGCCAAGAAAGGGCAACTTGAAATGGTCGAGTCAGCGAAGCGGTGTCCCGAGCAGGCGCCGAACGAGAGAACGAGAATTCGGCGAGTGGACACAAACTGTCCTGGTTGCGAGTCAGAGAATGTCGACTCTTTCTGTGAGATTTCGGCGATCCCGGTCGACGTAGGAAAATCCGAACAGAGCGAAGAAGCAGCGCGTAATGCGAATCGCGGAGACATCCAGCTGTGCTACTGTTCCGGTTGCGGACTGGTTTACAACGCCAAATTTGACCCAACCAAGATAGGTTTCGAACCCGGTTACGAAGTTGCCTTGCACCATTCCGAGACGTTTCGGAATTTTATTGAGACATTGGCTTCTCGTCTGCTCGACAAGTACTCAATGCACGGGCGCAAGGTTCTCGATATTGGCTGTGGCGGCGGGAAGTCGGTTGAGTTGCTCAATCGAGACATCTCGGATTGGACAATCACATTTGTCGATACCGGCACGAATGCTTGTATTGGCGAACGGCTCAGGGCTGTTCGTCCGCACTTGGAAAATGAAGAAGTGTTCTTGGCGAATTACACCGACGGGTTGTCTGATGTTCACCTGCCAGGTTTGATTGACTTCCATCAGCGAAACGACGCGATTGCTTCGTTCCTGTCCGTGCGTCCCTCGCAGAGCTTTCATGCGACTCAGACAGACCGCGATGGCGCTGTGAAGTCGATCTGCGAAATCGACCAGACAGATTCCTGGATGAATGGCGGGTTCTTCGTGTTCTCGCAACAACTGTTTGACTATCTCGGCGAGGGTGAGGAGTTGGTGCACGAGCCTTTCAACAGGCTTATCGCTGAGCGAAAACTCTATTCACTGAAACACGAGGGATTCTGGAGTTGTATGGATACGTACAAAGAGAAACAGCATCTTGACGAACTCTACTCCCAAGGCCAGCCGCCATGGGTGCTGTGGGACCAGGCGGAGTCGACACAAGCCCAGTTTGTTGCTCCCAGCCAAGCATGAAACCCAGGTAGACCACCGAATGTTGCAACTCTCATTGCAAGATGCGCGAACCGTTCTCTGTCTCGGCGCCTATGCCGATGACATTGAAATCGGATGTGGGGGCACGGTCCTGGCGATGCTGGAATCCAACCCGGGGGTCACCGTGCATTGGCACGTTTTCAGCGGGACAAAAGAAAGATCGCTCGAAGCGCGTCGCAGCGCCGAGGAGTTCCTTCAGCAGGCGGCGGTCGCCCATATTGAAGTGCACGAGTTTCGCGACTCGTTTTTTCCAAGCCAATGGCAGGACATTAAGGAACGTATGGAGGCTATTCGCGAATGCCAGCCTGACGTCATTTTTACCCACCATGCGAACGACCTACATCAGGACCACCGCGTACTAGGGGAACTGACTCGCTGTGCTTTTCGCGATCAGCTGTTGTTGGAATATGAGATACCGAAGTACGACGGTGATTTGGGCCAGCCCAACATATTCGCTCCTCTTTCGCACGATGTTTGTCGTCGCAAGACTTCGGCGATCATTTCGCACTACGCTTCGCAACAAGGCCGCCATTGGTTTAACGAAGACCTGTTTCTCAGTCTGTTGCGGATCCGGGGCGTAGAAATCGCCGCCCAATCGGGGTTTGCCGAGGCTTTCCACGCCCGCAAACTGGCCCTAGAGGTTTAGCTTGGGGACGCCAGTCTTGTGGGCGACGTTGGTTGTCGTCGTGATAGGGCGAGAATCCGAATAGACGCGGTCGCGGCCTAGCTGATAATGTCGTGGACGACGTTGCCGTGGATGTTGGTGAGTCGGAAGTCGCGACCGCCGTAGCGATAGACGAGCTTGGTGTGGTCCAAGCCGAGCAGGTGCAGCATCGTGGCGTGCAGGTCGTGCAAGTGGACGATGCCATCGACGGCTTTGTAGCCGAGATCGTCCGTGGCGCCGTGGGTCAAACCGCCGCGGGTTCCCCCTCCTGCCAGCCAGGCAGTGTAGCCTTCGGCGTTGTGGTCGCGTCCTTTGGCTTCTTTTCCCTCTAGGACCTGAGTCTCGGGCGTGCGGCCGAATTCACCCGTCCAGAGGACGAGCGTGTCTTCGAGCAGTCCGCGCTGGGCCAGATCGGTTAGCAGGGCCGCGATAGGCTGGTCGATCTGCTCGGATTTGGTCTTGAAGCTTTGCAGGTTGCTGTGGTGATCCCAGCCGCTGTTGCTGAGTTCGACAAACCGCACACCCGATTCGACCAAGCGTCGAGCGAGAAGGCACTGCCGGCCAAAGTCGTCGGTCTTAGAACTGTTGACGCCGTACATGTCCAAAGTCGCTTTAGTCTCTCGGCCGATGTCCAGCACGTTGGGCACTGCTTGCTGCATCCTCTGGCTAAGCTCAAGCGAATCGATCACGCCGCGCACGTCTTCGGTCTGTCCGAGCAATCGCTTATTCATGCTCTGAGCCAAGTCCAATGTCGCCTGCGCGCCGTCGGGGGAGAGACCGTGGTTGGGCGTCAGATTGCGAATGCTGGCGCTTTTGACTGCCCTGCCGTCCCAGCCAAGCCTCGTCGCCTGAAACGTGCTAGGCAGGAACGCGCTGCCGTAGTTGGCGGGCCCGCCGAAAGTTCGCGTCGGTTTGATCGTAAAGAAACCGGGCAAGTCTTGGTTTTCGGTTCCCAGTCCGTAGAGCACCCAAGATCCAAATGAGGGCCGCACGAATTGAAACTCGCCCGTGTGCAACACCGGTATGGCAATCGGATGGGCGCGGCTGCTGGTCTGCATTCCATTGAGCATGCAGAGCCGGTCGGCATGTTTCGCCAAGTGGGGAAACGCCTCGGAGACCCACATCCCGCTTTCGCCATGTTGGGCGAATTTCCAGAGCGGGCCGAGTAACTTTTTTTTCTGGATTCCCGTCTTGCCGTTGTTGGCGGCCAAGTCGGGTTTATAGTCAAACGACTCGAATTGAGATGGGCCGCCATTGATAAACAGGAAGATGACTCGCTTGGCGCGAGGGGCGAAGTGGGGCGCCTTCGGCGCAAGCAATCCGGCTTCGGCTTGCTCAGGTCCCATGCCGGTCAGCATCAAAGAGCCTAGTCCGCACGAACCGGCCTTGAGCCAATCTCGACGCGATACGATCGGATGCGCTGTTTTGTCTGTCATGAGAACTGCTCCTGTTCAATCACCCGGGATTTGATTGCTCGCATTGGGGTGCGCCTAGCCGGCGCGAAGTCGCATCGCTACGGCATGTCAACCAGGTATCGGAACTCAGCTGTTGTGAATAACGTGTGGAACCATGCGGCCCAGGCATCGACGTTTCTATCGGCACCCTCTCGCTTGACCGCCCGTATTTGTTCGACCAGCTTCAACGCCCCAGCCAATTCATCCGGCGAGGCGGCTCGCCCTAACGCCCACCGCGTCGCCAACTCCACTCGCTGCGAATCATCGGTTGCCTGTTTTGCCGCCAGCAATCGCTTAGCGGCGTGCTGGGTCTGCTCGGCAACGAACTTCGAGTTGCGCAGATAGAGAGCCTGGGCGGGGACGTTTGTAACTGACCGCCGTCCGCTGACCAAACTCGGCGAGGGGAAATCGAACAGGTCAAAAAGCTCGGGCACATAGTCGCGAACCACCGGCAGATAAACACTCCCGTGATTGCTCGGCGGTTGAATCTTCTCTGTGGGGATCCCTCGAGCGAGCTGGTCGCCGAGCGCGGTGACGGTCGAGCCCGTGGGGCGTTTCAGGTCGATTTGCCCGCTCACTGTCAAGATCGCATTGCGGATTGTCTCGGCTTCCAGGCGCCGCGGCGAGGCCCGCCAGAAATGATCGTTATCCGGATCGATCTCAACGTTCTTGGCGTCTCGGGCGCTGCTCAGTTGGTAGGCGCGGCTGAGCATGATCGCGCGGACCATTCGCTTGACCGACCACTTGTCGCGGACGAATTGCAGGGCGAGCGAATCGAGCAATTGCGGGTGACTCGGCAGCTTGCCGATCATGCCGAAGTTGTCAACGCTGGCGACTAAGCCGCGACCGAAAAGATGATGCCAGATCCGATTGACCATCACGCGAGCCGTCAGCGGGTTGTCCGGGCTGGCAATCCACTGGGCCAGCTCCAATCGTCCGCTGCCGGCCTTGACCTTAGGTTGGTTCGTGATCTCCACCGCGCTCAGAAATCCTCGCGGCGCCAGCTCGCCCTGCTCGCGGTAGTTACCGCGAACAGCCACCTTCACATCGACTGGTTTCGCTCGGTCGCGGGCGCTCATCGCATATTGCGGACGAGAAGGTCGATTCTTCTTGAACTTGTCGACCTTGCCCTTAGACTCGGCCGTTTCCTTCTTGAGCGACGCCGTTTGGTCTGCCGCGGTTTGCAGTTTCTGAACCGCCTCTTGCAACGCTTGCTGGAGCGATGGATCGGCGCCCTCAGATTCAGTTGCGGTTTTGGCTTGTACGAGCTTCTCGGCTTTCTCCTTGTTGGATGTCGCCAGTTTTTCCGCTGCTGTCGCTTTCTTAAACTTTGCCTCGACGGCCGCCAACTGTTTCTCGGCCTCTTTAATCTTGCTGTCGTGAGCCTCGGCCGCTGCGTGCATCGCAACCGCGCCCGCGCCAATCGGCAGTAGGTCCGTGGGGTTGTTGCTGTACTTTTGCTTGATCGTCCCAAACAGTGGTTCCGTGCTGAAGAATATCCCAGCCAGAGCGTAGTAGTCCTTGGTGGGAATCGGGTCGAACTTGTGGTCGTGGCAACGGGCGCAAGCGACGGTCATCGCCAGCGTCGCTCGGAAGACTGTGTTG
>CAZWOU010000047.1:29444-39444 GCA_964635375.1 uncultured Pirellulaceae bacterium
TGATTTGGTCATCCACCACATCCATGCGAAACGCGGTGCCGCTGGAATTGTGCCGCTTGGGCCCGAACGACAAGATGCTCGTTGCGATTCGTCTCGCTTGGAAGGCTTGCGGCGTCTCGTCCTTGCCCGCGGGAAGCAAGTCGCCCGCGATCTGCTCGCGGAGGAACTGGTCGTAGGGCTTGTCGTCGTTCAGCGAATCGATCACGTAGTTGCGATACGGCCACGCGTGTGGATAAGTGAAGTTGAACTCCATACCGCTCGATTCTGCGTAGCGAACCACATCGAGCCAATGACGCCCCCAGCGCTCGCCAAATTGGGGCGAGTCGAGCAGCCGGTCGACTAGCTTTTGCAACGCGTCAGCTGAGTCGTCTTTAACAAACTTGTCGACCTCTTCGGGCGACGGCGGCAGGCCGACCAAATCGAAGTAGACGCGTCGAACGAGAGTCTGGCGGCTGGCGTCGGCGACGGGCTTCAAGCCGGCTGATTCCATTTTGGCGAGCACGAAGCGATCGATGTCGCCGCGAGGCCAATCCGTTTGCTTGACCTTGGGCGGTTGGACTTGTAGCGGAGTTTGGAAAGACCAGTGGCGGAGGCCCGCTTCGTGGCGCTCTTGCTTCACCGTCCGCCCATTGACTCGACGCGAATCGGGGGCGCCGAGGTTTATCCACTGCTCGAAGGCGGCGATCACCTCGGCCGAGAGCTTGTGCTCCGGAGGCATCGCGGAGACTTCTTCTTCATGCCGGAGCATGCGAATCAAGGGACTCTTGTCGGCCTCGTGGGCAGTGAGAATCGGACCGGAATCGCCGCCTCGCAGCATGCCCAGCGGCGAGTCCAATTCGAGCCCGCCGCCGATCTCCTCTGCGCCTTTTGCGTGGCATTCAAAACAATGCTTCACCAGCACTGGTTTGATTTGCTGGTCAAAAATCGCGATCCCATTCGGATTATCCGGCTTCGCTGGCGGCTCCTTGCCGCCGCTCGTCGATGCCAACACGCAAATAGTTGAAACAAGAAGCAGAAACGTAATAGAGCGGCCCATAATCACCTCTCGTCTGCCGACACGCCATCCAGGCGCGTCGCGATCATTTCATTGCTACGTCAAGAGTGCTTTTCGCACCTTGCCGTTCTTGACAATCTCGATCGGCCGATCACCCGGCGCGATCAGTTCCTTGTCTCCGACGATTCCAAGGCAATGGTAAATCGTCGTCGCCCAATCCTCGACGTTGAGCAGGTTCTCTTCTGGTTCGGCGCCAATGGCATCGGATGAACCGTAGACCGTGCCGCGCTTGATCCCGCCGCCGGCGAGCACGACGCTGAACACTTTGGGCCAGTGGTCGCGGCCCGCGTTGCCGTTGATCTTCGGCGTTCGACCGAACTCGCTGCAAATCGAGATCAATGTCGAGTCCAACAAGCCGCGTTGATCGAGGTCGCGGACCAAGGCGGCAAAGCCCTGGTCGAAGGACGGCACTTGACTTTTGATCCCGCCTTCGATGTTGCTGTGCATGTCCCAACCGCCGTAGGTCAGGGTGACGAATCTCGCCCCTGCCTCCACCAGTCGGCGGGCCAGCAGCAGTCGAGCCCCGGCGGTATTCCGACCGTACGCGTCTCGCAGCTTGGGATCCTCTTTGTTCAGGTCGAAGGCGGCTTGGGCCTGGGGCGAACTGATCATGTTGTAGGCCCGCTCGTAAAACGTATCGAGCGCTACGAGGGAATCCGCTTTTTCTTTGTTGGCGAATCGGTCGTTGACGACATCGAGAATGCGTCGCCGAACTTCGAATCGCTCGCCGCTGATGCCGGACGGAAGATTGAGATCGAGGACCTTAAAGCTGCTGCTGGCCGGATCGGAGCCGAGGCTGAACGGTGCGTAGGAGGCGCTCAGATAACCTGTCCCCGCGAACGTGTTCGGTTGACCAGGAATGCAGATGTACTGAGGCACGTTGTTCTTCGGCGGGAACTCGTGAGTCACGATGCTGCCCATGCTGGGGAACGCCAGAATCGGGCTGGGCCGATAGCCGGTGAACATGTTGTGGGTGCCGCGCTCGTGGGCCGCCTCTCCGTGACTCATCGAACGGCAGATCGTGATCTTGTCCATGACCTTCGCCGTCTGTTTCCACATCTCGTTGACCCGCACGCCCGCCACGTTGGTGGCGATGCTTCCCATCGGGCCACGGTACTCAAGCGGAGCAACCGGCTTGGGGTCAAAGGTCTCCTGATGGCACATGCCACCCGGCATGAAAATGAAGATCACGCTCTTCGCTGTGCCTTCTTTGCTCTCGTAGAACTTGGGCGCGGCTTGCGCTTCCTGCATCCTGAGAAAGTTAGGCAGGGAGAGCCCTAATCCACCCAAGACCCCAACTTGCAATGCGTCACGGCGGTTCAAGCGAGTCATACTCATTCTCCTAGTTGTGAGTTGGTCGGTGCGTGGGGGTCGGTGGGCCTTCAAGGAGTCGGGCCGACTCAAACTTGCAGTTGGCAGAAAAACGGGGAAGACAGATTTCGCTCGTCATTGGAGGGTTCAATTGTCATGTTGACGAAGGTGGGAGTCGTCACGGGGGGCAAGACAAATAATTGGGCCGCGGCGACGCGTCTACGCCATCTGTCCGATGGGAATCTATCGACCTTGACATCCACGATATCGGTGCGAGAATGATCGGTCAACTAGAGAATTCGGCCGATGGAGCAAAAAGGTTGGAGAACTCGTGGCGACCACAACGGTGGCAAAAGGGCTTCCGAGCGTCCATGACCTGGATTTGGCGATTGAGCAAATCACCGGCGCCTACCACCCCCTGTTCGCGACCACCTGGCTCGAATCGCCAGCCTGATGGGCCAGACGGCCGCCCGCTACGGTCTGGGCTATCTGAACCTTCAACCGCTCGCCGAAGCGTTCATCCAACTGGAAGACGCGTTGTTGAGTCGGGTTGATGAGCAAGTACAACGACTGTCACCCAGCTTTCGGAAACTGATCATTGGCCGTGGCGCCAGCCGCAATTGCCGCCGGATATTCCAGGCAGCCGTTAGCGAGAGCAAGCAGAGCGACCAGCGGATTCTGCAGTTGCTGCAGCAGATTGCCGAGATAACCGACAGCTACTCGCCCTCATCAACTGCTTCGGTCGGCTATAGTGAGATGATCCTTGACTTGGCGTCACTCGACGGACTATCGCGCGAATACACGGAAGCCGAGGCCCGCTTGCTGCGAATGGACGGTTTCGAACGCTGATTCGATTGCCCCGCCGCATTCAGCACTAAGTAGACCGCCGTTGGGCAAATAAGTAGACCGCTGGGCAAGTAGACCGCTGGCAAAGACGTCAGCTTTGAAGAAGGGTCAGCTTCGAAGGAGCAACGCTTTCTCTTGCTTTTCGATGACGGCGCCGACGATACAGGCTGAGGAGGCGCCCGCTTGTTGGGCGTCTTCGACAAGTTGGTCGGCTTGGTCCGGTTGAACGCTGATCAGTAGTCCGCCTGAGGTTTGGGCGTCGAAAGCCAGTTCCATGCGGAGCGGATTTGGTTCGCCTTCCACGGTCATCAGTGTTTCAGCGAACTCGCGATTCGTCTCGCTGGCTCGAGTCTTGAATCCTTTCTCCACCAACTCGCTAGCGCCGTCGATCACGGGGATCTTGTCGAGTTCCAGTGCGATCGTCACGCCGCTGGCCTGAGCCATCTCGGCAGCGTGGACGGCCAATCCAAAGCCGGTGATGTCAGTCGCCGCTCGGGCGCCAGCTTTACGAGCGGCATCGCGGCCGATGACGTTTAGCTGAATCATACTTTCAACAGCAGCTGCCAACGCCGCGTCGGGGCACCGACCCGCTTTGAAAGCCGTGGTTATGAAGCCGGTGCCGAGCGGCTTGGTCAACACCAGCGTCTCACCGGGCCGCGCGTCGCGGTTGGTGATCAGCTGCTCTGGAGTCAGCAGCCCAGTGACGGACATCCCGTACTTGATTTCCGTATCGCGAACGGTGTGCCCGCCGAGAATGACCGCGCCCGCTTTGAGCACCCGCTCGGCGCCTCCGTTGAGAATCTCGCCCAACACATCGAGCCCAAGCTTATCATCGGGAAAACCGACAACATTGAGGACGGTCTTCGGATCGCCGCCCATCGCGTAGACGTCGCTCAGCGAGTTGGCCGCTGCAATCTGACCAAACACAAACGGGTCATCCACAAGCGGCGGAAAGAAGTCGACCGTTTGGGCGATCAACAGATCGTCGCGGAGACGGTAGACTCCGGCGTCACTGGCCCCGTCGGCGCCAACGATAAGGTCTGGGTCATCAAACTTGGGCAAATTTCGCACGACCTGTGCGATCCCGGAAACGGGCAACTTGCCTGCTCAGCCAGCGCAACTGGCATAGTCAACGAGACGTTTCTTGCGGCCGAATAAGCTCATGGGGCGACTGGGGTAAGTTGGATCAAGGGGACTTGGCCTGGTTCGTAAATACAGTCTGGTTCGCCAGCCAAGGCGTCTCCGTGGACGGCATAGGCGCGGCTGCGACTGCCCCCGCAAACATAACGGTATTCACAGATTCCGCAATCACCGCCGAATTGATCCGGGTTCCGCAGGGCCAAGAAAGTTGGGTGGGCCTGGTAGGTCTCAACCACAGAATCTTGGGGAAATCGCCCGCAGGTCAGCGGCAAGAAACCGGCTGGCAGAATCTCGCCCGTGTGGCCGACGAACATGATTCCATTGCCATCGCGAACGCCCAGCGGCGCCCGGTGGCCCCGTTTGGGGTGAGACGGCTTCTGCCCTGAAGCATCGCCGTGCCGGCTCGCGGCCGCTTTGTTGGCTGGAGCGGCCAACGGGTTTCCACCTCGCTGCAGAACAAACCGCCGATAGTGGTGGGCTTCGGTAGTCTTCACGCCGAAGGGTTGCTTTCCAGCTTGAGTCCACAGTCGCTCGAAGGCCTCTTCGTACTGCTCCGGCGCAATGCGTTCCTCGTCAATCCCGCGTCCGACGGGAATCAAGAAGAACACGGACCACATTCCAATGCCTTGGGTTGAGAGAAGGTCCGCGAGGGCGTCGATCTGCCCAAAATTCCGCCGAGTGATCGAGGTGTTAACCTGCACTGGCAGGCCCAGTTGGCGGGCGTCGTCGAGCATCCGCAGCGTGCGTTCAAAGCTCCCTTCCCAGCCTCGGAAGGAGTCATGGGTCTTCGCGTCGGCGCCGTCGAGGCTGATCCCCAAGCCAACGATTCCCGCCTCCTTCGCCTTCTGCATCGCCTCCAGAGTGGCCAGCGGCGTGGCTGAAGGGGTTAGAGCAACGCGCAACCCCGCATCGGCCGCATGCCGAATCAGTTCGTAAATGTCCGGCCGCTTCAGGGGGTCGCCGCCAGTCAGCACCAAGTGGGGTTTGCGGGGAAAGGAAGCGACCTGATCGATCAGCTGTTTTGACGCCTCCGTCGAAAGCTCATCGGGATGCGAGCACTCTTGGGCGGACGCTCGGCAATGTTTGCAAACCAAATCGCAGGCCTGAGTGACCTCGTAGTAGAACATAAGCGGGCTGACCCCAAAGTCGGCCGGCTCATAAGAGGAGAAGCTCATTTCAAGTCCAGCGTCTTTCTGTTCGGCTGAGTAGGTTTGTGCTGAGGGTCGATCTGTCGCCGCGCGGCGGAGTCATGAACCAGCTTGGTCTTCCGCGCCTTGCACGTCTTGCGGATCTGGGCCGGTCACGCAGGGCGAGTTGCAAAGCATCCCTGGCTCCTCCAGCACCTCGCCAACGGTCATGTACTCCATGGCTTTCCGAGCTGCAGCCATGACGTCGTCCAATCGCCGGTGCAGCGGGCAAAGACCACTCGTGTGGGCTGGGCGGCCAAGCGGGCAGTCAGAGATCCGGTGAAAAGCGTCCACGGAATCGACCACTTCGAGAATCGTCACTTCGCTTGGGTCGCGAGCCATCGTGAAACCGCCGTGGAGCCCACGCCGCGACTCAACGATGCCGGCTCGAGTCAGCCCTTTCATGACCTTCGCCAAGTAACTTGGCGGCGCTTCGATTTCATCGGCAAGCTTGGCTGTCGTGCACGGCAAGCCAGGCTGGTTGCCCAAAAAGACAATGGCGCGGAGTGCATATTCGGCTGTCTGGGAGATCATGCGACGGCTCCTCTTATGTGCCGATAAAAAGATCTTTACGTCTTTAATATAAAGTCGGCGAGAGGGGTGTCAAGGCAACTCCTACTGCGGGTAGGAGCCGACCTCGATGTGATTCCCGTCCGGATCGAGAAAGAAAAGTTGCCTGATCTCGGTGCCCGGGACTTGCGACTTTCGGTACTCGACCCCATGTTCGGCCAACAGCGATTCGACCACCTGGGTATCGGCGACATGAAAAGCGATGTGGTCGGTTCGGATCGAAATGTCGCCAACTCGCCCGTCCCCCTCGGCGGTGGCGATCAAATGAATCTGGACGCCGTAGTTGAAAAGCCACGCGCCGGGGAACTTGAAATTCGGACGGTCGATTGGGCAAAAACCCAACACGTCTTGATAGAACGCCGAACTCGCTTTGAGGTCGCTCGTTACATGCGAGATGTGGTGAACGGCTTCGATCGGCAGCGGGCTCGGCATCGTTGGCTCCCGACTACTTGGCACCCACGGTCGGCGTTGTGCGGATTGACTTAGCGCCTGCGGGGGTCGGCAGCGTAAGGGCCTTGAACATTTCGGCATACGTCTTGCCGTTGGGGCTTTTCTCCGCTTCGACCTTTTTCATCACGGGCCCGAACGCCTTGGCTAATTCTTCTTCCTTGGCTTTCTTCTGGTCCTTCCCTTTCTTCTTCGCTTCGTCGATCTGATCCTTCGCGTTACCTTCAACGAACTCGGCGAGCTTCAAGCCGTAGGCATTCAGATAGTCCTTCTTCTTGCCTTTGACGTGGCATGTGTAGCAACTGGCCTTCTTGAAAGCGGCCTGGAACTCGGCGTTCTCGCTTGTCTTCACGTAAGCCGCGTCAAACACTTTCTTATAGGGGGCAATCGCCAAGGCGGTGTTGCTGCTGAGGATCACACTGGCGAGCGTAGTAAATACAATGGCATAGGACTTCATCTGTTTTGGCTCCTAATGGGGTCGCGTCGACTTGGAGTCAATCGAGCGGGATCACGGGTTGGCCGCGCGGTGTTCTGCCCAATTCTGAGCAATTCTGAGCAATCGTCGCGTCGGAAGCTAAGGAACAGCTTGACTACAACACTAGCTTGCCCCATAACTGGATGTCAAGGTCCGAATAGGAGAATGCGCGCGTTGCGTTATAATTGGATTTCATGGTCCAAATATGAGACTTTCGCGAGATTTTAATATCTGGATTTTAAGGTCCGAATGTGAGAATAATGGAGTGTCGGGCCGAACTCCACCTGCTTAGGTGGTGAATTGCTGGAAATAGCGAATGTAGCGTGGAGCGAGCTGCAGCTGTCACTAGGACGGCAAGCGACGAGCGACCACGGTTGAGAACCCTCAACGACACGGGAACAGACATGAAAATGCGAATTACCCTTGCCGTATTTTTTTTACTTTGCTGTTCGACACTTGTGGCCGACGAGGTCGACTTTGGCAGCAAAATCAGGCCTTTGCTGGCGGAGAAATGTTTCCAGTGCCACGGGCTCGACGCCGAGCTGCGAGAGACGGAACTGCGTCTCGACACGCGCGAGGGTTTGTTCGCCCTGCTTGACGAAGGCGCGGCGGTTGTTCCAGGCAAGCTCGAAGATAGCGTTATGCACAAGCGGCTTGTCTCGGACGACGAAGACTACCGGATGCCGCCTGCCGATTCCAAGCAAATGACGGCCGAAGAGATCGACCTCGTTAAGCGTTGGATAGAGTCCGGCGCGGAATGGGTGCAGCACTGGTCGCTGGTGACGCCGAGTCGCCCCGCTATCCCGAAAGTCAGCGACGCCAAATGGGCTCGAACGGACATCGACCGGTTTGTTCTTTCGCGTCTTGATCGCGAGGGGCTCAAGCCCTCGCCAGAAACGAACAAGTTGACTCTTCTTCGGCGGGTTACATTTGATCTGACGGGTCTTCCCCCTACGCTTGAGGAGGCGGACAATTTTCTCGCGGACAAATCGGAGCAGGCATTTGAAAAGGTCGTCGACCGGTTGTTAAAGTCACCCCAATACGGCGAGAACATGGGCCGCTATTGGCTCGATGCGGCCCGGTATGGCGACACCCATGGTCTGCATTTGGACAATTTCCGACAGATGTGGCCATATCGCGATTGGGTCATCAAGTCGTTCAACGCGAACATGCCCTTTGATCAGTTTACTGTTGAGCAACTGGCTGGCGATCTGTTGCCGTCCGCGTCGCTCGAGCAGAGGGTCGCTACGGGCTTCAATCGTTGCAATGTGACGACGAGCGAAGGCGGCATCATCGACGAAGAGTATTACGTTCACTACACGAACGATCGTGTGGCGACCATGGCGACGGTTTGGATGGGCGCATCTCTGGGATGCTCAACGTGCCACGACCACAAGTTCGATCCGTTTCCGATGAAAGACTATTATCAACTGTTCGCTTTCTTCAACAGTCTGGATGGTCCGGTCAAGGACGGGAATCGCAGAGACACGGCGCCGATTGTCAAGGTGCCGACTGCGGAACAAACAGCGCGGCTCGCGGAATTGGACAGCCGAATCAGCGAACTGAGTAAGTTGATGCAAGCTCCCGAAGCTGACATCGATCAGGCTCAATTGGCGTGGGAGTCTCGCTTGGTTTCCGGCGCCGCGAGCAAGCCGGAGTGGACGCTCCTGTCGGCCAATGACACGACCTCCAAAGGCGGCGCGATACTGACGCGGCTCGAAGATGAGTCGATTCTGGTCAGCGGCAAGAACCCGGCTACGGACGTTTATGAGATCATCGCCGATGTCGCATCTGAATCGGTGACCGCAATTCGTCTTGAGGGGCTGATCCACGAGTCGCTCACAGCGGGCGGGGCGGGGCGCAGCACCAACAGCAATGTGGTGATGACCGGGTTCGAGGTCGAGGCGGCGCCAATTGCCGATCCCAAGAAGTGGAGTGTGGTGAAATGGGCCCGTGCTTGGGCGGACCATGAACAGTCAAATGGAGATTTCAAGATTGGCAACGCCATTGACGGCAAGCCAAAGACGGGCTGGGCGACTCAGGGTTACGACAAGAAGGAGGATCGTACAGCGATCTTTGTGGCCGCCTCGCCTTTCGGCTTCAAGGGCGGAACGCGGCTGAAGATTCGTCTCAAGTTTGAGTCGGTCCACGCCCAGCATCAGTTCGGCAGAATCCGTCTCTCCGCCACAGCCGCTGAGCAGATTCCACAAATCGACAAGGCCGCCGGCGCCGAGCAGATAATCAAGCTCGTGAAGATTGATGCGAAGAAACGCTCGCCGGATCAGCAGCGAAAGATACGGGATCACTATCGCCAGAAGGTGACGAGCAACCAGCGATTCGTGCAGGCTCGCGTTGAACTCGCTTCCGTGCGAAAGAGTCGAACCGATCTCGACAAGTCTCTGCCAACAACACTGATCTGGAAAGAGATGGCCAAGCCCAAACCGGCTTACATCTTGACTCGAGGCGCCTACGACAAGAGGGGCAAGGCGGTTGCTCGCAATACGCCAGCCGCCCTACCACCCTTGCCTCCATTGCCGGAGGGTGAACAACCGACTCGCTTGCACTTGGCGCGATGGCTCATCTCGCCCGAACACCCGCTGACGGCGAGGGTAACCGTCAATCGGATCTGGCAGCAGTACTTTGGCGTCGGCATCGTGAAGACATCGGAGGACTTTGGCTCGCAGGGCACGCCGCCCACCCATCCGCAACTTTTGGACTGGCTTGCTGTCGACTTCCGCGAAAGCGGTTGGGACGTGAAGCGGCTTCACAAGATGATCGTGATGTCGGCCACCTACCGACAATCGTCTCGAATCACATCGGAGATGCTCAAACGCGATCGAGCGAACAGTCTCTTCGCGCGGGGCCCGAGGTTCCGAGCTGACGCGGAGATTATTCGCGATACAGCGCTCTTCACCAGCGGATTGTTGATCCGCGACATTGGTGGCCCGAGCGTCAAACCTTATCAGCCAG
>CAZWOU010000048.1:0-7536 GCA_964635375.1 uncultured Pirellulaceae bacterium
TCGCCCCTTCTTCCCCGCTGGACACCTGGGCCGCCACCGCCAAACCACTTGAAACCGTTTTGAGCTAAGGGTGTCCCCGCAGAAAGGGTGTCCCCGCAGAGGGTCCCGCAGAGGGTCTGCATTGTTTTCGCTTCGCCGCAGTCCGCACCAGGCAGGGCGGATATGGCGCCGGATGCGACGCTGCGCGAAATACCGCGGCGTACCATCACTCGCCAAAGCACTGGACATCCTTAGCACCCCTTAGCACCCATTAGCACCCAGCGTCCAGAACCCAACGTTTAGAACCCTGCGAGAGCTCGGAGCAGGTCGACCATGCTTGAGCGTTGTTGACTGAGGATAGAGAGCGACGAAATCGCATTGTCAATCAGCGCGTTGTTCTGACTCAGGAGGGCTGCTTCCTCGGTCTCATCGGCTTTATTGACGGCGTCGAGCGAAGACGACTCTCTTAGCAAGACGACTTAGCAAGGCGAACATGGAGAAGTTGCTGGTCTACTTAAATCAACCGCTAGCCAATCGCACGAAGACGCGAACGAACAATCACGTTGAGCGTTGCAATCGCAAGCTTCGCTATCTGGAAAAAGTCCGCTACAAATGGCGTCGCAGCAAAACGATTATTCGCCATGTCTTGCTGCAATTTCAGAACTGGCTGCAAATCAAGCAAATCAGGACCAATCCAGCATCATGAGACCTTGGCGATGGTGCCGTTCACCGAGAAGTGTCGGAAAAACATCGCTTGATCAAGGCCCTACCGAGAAAGCCCCTCGAGCTAAGTGCGAGCTAACGGTGTCCCCCCGAGAAACCACTGCTCGCTGGCGACCACGATCCTACATGGTCAGGCGGCGAAAGTCCTCAAAGAAATCGGGGTACGTTTTCGCGGTGCATTGGGCGTCGCATATGACCACGCCAGGCGTACCGAGACCGACCAAGGCCAAGCTCATCGCCATGCGGTGATCGTCATACGTAGCGATTTCGGCGGCAACTCGCCGACCCGGAATGATCGTCATTCCGTCCTCACGCTCGTCGACAGCCGCGCCAAGTTTTCGTAGTTCACGGGCAAGATCGCCGATGCGATCCGTTTCCTTGTGTCGATTGTGGGCGACGCCTCGAATCGTTGTTGGGCCGTCGGCGAATAGGGCGACAGCGGCGAGCGTCTGCACAGTATCGCTGATCGCATTCATGTTCAGATCAACGCCAGTAATTGGGCCGCTGCGGGAGACGCGTATTTCCTCCTCTCCATACTCAACATCACAACCCATCTGCCTGAGGCAATCACAAAAGCCAACGTCACCTTGCAGCGAATGGCGAGACAATCCCTCAACGGTGACGCTTCCGCCAACGATGGCCGCGGCCGCCCAGAAGTAGCTTGCCGCAGACGCATCCGGTTCAATCGCGTACTCCCGAGCTTGATAGGACTGTGGAGCTGGCACAAGATAATGACCCGCCGACGGCGCTTCAAACTCGACGCCAAACGCGTCCATCACGTCCAGCGTCATTTTCACGTACGGCTGGGAAACCAGCTCGCCTTCAACAACCAGATGGATATCGTGTTGGGCAAGCGGAGCCGCCATCAACAAACCGCTCAAGTATTGGCTTGAGATGCTTCCCTTGACCGAGACTTCGCCGCCTGAGCATCGATCGGAATGTAAAACAACAGGTGGACAACCGTTATGGTGCTCCGCCGCCGCATCCGCGCCGAGCTCTCTCAAGGCGGAAAGCAGATCCTCGATTGGCCGCTCGCGCATGCGAGGTACGCCATCGAGGCGATAGTGGCCGCCTGCGATGGCTAAGGCAGCCGTGAGAAACCGTACCGTGGTCCCGCTATTGGCGACAAAGATGGGGTTCTCGCACGGCTGAAAGGTCCCGCCCGCGCCAGTGATCCGAAGCTGGTCCGAAGTCCCACCTGGCGTTATCGCCACACCAAGACCCCGTAGCGCGTCGACCATCACGTTGGTATCTTCAGAATCCAGGACGCCTGACAACACGGACGTTCCTGTGGCGGCAGCCGCGCAGAGCAATGCGCGATTAGTAATGCTCTTCGATCCCGGAGGTCGAATCCGGCCATCCAGCGGGCCCGCCGAAGGTGCGATCTCGATAGAAGTCAACGGTCTCCACACCTAAGCCGAGCGGCTTCTGCTCAAGTCAACAGGGATGAGGCTAGTCGCGTGAACGACGCCAGGCCGGAACTCGAGGAGCTCGGCCCGCCGTTAGTTCGACGAAATCTTCCACAGTTTGGTCGCGCTGCGAATGAAGAGCGAGTCGCCGGCGACGGCGGGGGAAGCCAAGATTCCCTCACCAGTTTCGAAATCAAATACGGTCTTCGCCTTCTTTGCGCCTCGCACATCGACCACAAACACGCGACCATCTTGGCTCGTTGCGTACAAGTGTCCATTAGCCAAAACGGGCGTCGCCCAATACGTGCCTCGGACGCGGTGCTGCCAGAGGATGTCTCCATTACTTCTATCCGCGCAAGTGATTACGCCCCCGCGGCTCACCGCAAACACGCGATTTCCGCCGATAATCGGGCTCGCCGGATTGGGGTTAACCTTTCTTGATTCCCAGACGACTTCCGGCGAACTGGAATCGTCAGCAACGCTAAGCACCGTCAGGCCGTTTGATGGCAAGTAGACCAAGCCGGGCGATGTGGAGGCGGAGGAAACGGTTTGACAGGGCTGTTTGTATTCCCAAAGTTGGGCGCCCGTTTGCGTGTCGTGAGCGGTCAATCCGTTCCCGGACTGTAGCAGGACCGTGTTCTTCTTCCGGTCGCTGCTGGGCATCGCGATCGGCGAGGACCAATTCGCGACGGCGGGTCGTTTCACACGCCACTTTGTCTCGCCAGTGAACTTGTCCAGGCTTGCGGCAAATGAGTCGCCTTGGTTCTCAACCTGTACGACTACGGTGTTGTCGACCACCACCGGCGAGGCGGCCATACCGACATCGTTCCCGGCCTTTGGATAGTCGTGAGCTAGCCCGCGGAACCACTGCAGATTGCCGTCCAAATCGAGGCAAATCAGGTCGTTCGAGGAATAGAATGCATAGATTCGCTCGCCATCACTCGCGGGCGAAGGAGCTGCGTTGGCGCTCGTCTCGTGGGTTGCCGTGCGCCCCGTCGCCCAGAACTCACGCCGCCACAATAGGTCACCCGACTTCACGCTGAACGCCAGCACAAGCAGGCGATCTTGTTTCGCCCCTTCATTAGCGGTCAGAATCACTCGCCCATCCACGATGATCGGACTGGAGACGCCGCGGCCGGGCGTCTTAATCGACCAAGCCACGTCATTGTCTTTGCTCCATTGCGTCGGCGGCGCGCCAGTCGCAGCGCCGGCGCCGTCGACGCCACGAAACCGCAACCAATCTGCACCGCAAACGCTGAACGAAACGACGGCGATGGTGAGGCAAATTACACGATTCATGATGGATCTATTCCCTGATGAAAGACGTCTCGCTTGAACTGTTGAGCACGCCTCGAGAAACGGTGTACCAGACGGAGTTATGTGAGGTGGCAAGCGTATGGTGCCTTCTGACAACTAGCGGACAGCAATCGATCCTGTATCAACGGACTCATTCACAGCTGCTTTAGGGATAGTCCTGCCCGTATCCAAAATCGCCGTCCCCAGTTCATCGCAGATGCGAAGTTGAAACTCCCATTTCTGAGCCCAGTTCTCGGTCTGTTCGTTCTGGCAAATCTTGACCAGTATCTGATTCTTACCTTTACGCAAACGCCCGACCCCGCGGTACTGATCGATGTCCTGTCCCGCATGATAGACTTCATTGGTGGTGATCAGTTTGCCATTGAGCCAAACTTTGTTCGCGTTAATGCAACCAATCCGCAGTTCGCAATCTCGCTCCGAAGCAGAATTGAACTCGTTGAACGCGTAGCAAATTGCGCCTTTGTGTTTCGCCAAGGCGACGGTGAGGTCGACGACTCCGAAGTCTTCCCTCGTCGTGTGCCGCTTCCATATAACCTTACCTTCAACCCCCATGTGCTCCGCGGTCAACTTGATCTCATTCTCCGGTGCATAAGCGACATCGAAGCCGCGTTTATCCTTGTTGTCAAACGGACCAATGAGGTTCCAATTCATGATAAAGCCGAAATGAGCTGGCAGGTCGACCGAGACATTGAGCTTCGCAAGCGCCGTAGCGATGGCTTTGATTTGGTCAACATCGCGAGCGTTGACGAACGCATCTTGATAGGCTCCGCTTGCAGCTCGTTTGTCGGTCTGCTCGAGTTTGTTGGCGCGGTCGATTGTCATCGCAATCGCGTCTCGGCGAAGTTCTAAGCTGGGATCCTGACTGAGCCCTGGAATGATCCGTTCTCGAGCCGCGTCGTCGACTCGAACCAGTATCTCGAACGCCAATCGTCGCGAGCGAGGGGAGTGGCTTGTGTCGCGAACGAAGGCGTCCAGCGCGTCGGTGGGCAGAGCGGTCCCGGCTTTCAGTTGCCGATCCGCAATCGTCTCGGCTGCGGAGCGAATCCAATTACTCGCCAGAATCCCCGCGCCGTCCATACTCGCGAGCACTGTGGGCAGGGCCCGAGCATCTGCTTGGACAACCTCTTTCCAAGCGCGGATGGCTTGGGTATGCCCCGCCCCTTTGGGGCCAACCGATCGCAGCGTCTCGAGTTCCCGCTCTAACTCAGCGGCCCGGCCCGTCTGAAAAACCGAGCTTTGAAAAACCAAGCACGCTATGGCACACACCAGCATCAGTCGACATCGCATCCGCGACTCCTCCACCCTTAGGGTCCGTTTTCGCCTCGACTCGCAAGACTCGAGTTCCGGGCCCTATGATTGTAGCGATGTCAGAGTGCCAATGCGACAGGTCGCCCAACAGGAGAACTGTCGCAAGCAACTCAGCCGAAGCGGTGGGAATGGCGTCGTTGAGAGTCGGCTAAACGACGGCGTCTAGAACCGAATCGTGTAGTTGCCAAAGACACTCTCGCGCTCGTAGCGAGCGTTGTCAGAGTAGTTTACAAGCCCGAGCACTTCGATGAACGAACGGGGATTCACTTTGCGTAGGTAGCGGACGCCGAACCCCCAGACAGCTTCTCCGCTCGGGGACTCATAAGCAAATTCAGGCGAAATCGACTCGCCCAAGTGGCGTCGGATGAACTGCACGCCTAGCGCCAACCCCACGTTGTCGGTTGTCGCCGGTCCGGCAGCCAGTCGCACGAGCGGGTTGACTTCAAAGGCGGTGCGGATCCGGTTGAAGTTCCCGCCCCCAAGTGAATTCCAACCGTTGCTCGCGGCGAATCCGTTGCAGTAGAAGACCGCCGATTCGACTCCCAGCGAGTTCTTCGCAAAGTCTCGCCCGTAGTTTGCCTCAAGAGCAAATAGTTGCCCTGCACCGGCGCCTCCCTTGTCGCCCCACTTGAATAGAGCTCGGCCAGCGAAAGTCATCGGGCCGACCATATGAGTTCGGCTTATCGCGCCATAATGCGAGTCGCGAGAGGAGTCATCGTCGTGGCTAGCCGTGGCCAGGGTCGCTTCATAAAATACGCGGTCCCAATCGGCCGAGAAGTGCAGGGCGACTAACTGAGCCTCGGCGTTTGCAAATGTGTCGACGTCATTGAAAGCATATAATAACTGGGCATTGAGATTGGCCATGTCGCCCACAAACAACGAGTTCTTGCTGATCGCCACGCCGACCACCTCGTCGTTCATCAACAAGGCGTTGTGGATCGCGAAGGGAAACTTGCCGACGACGACATTGATGTCGTTTGGGACAAACGGATCGACCAGCGGTCCTAGCAAACTGTGCAGCTCGCCCTCAAACCAGTACCGCTGGGGAACACCGTTGGAATTGTCCACATATCCCTCAGGGTCGCTGAACTGGTAATACGAACCGCCCGTGCCGTCGTCGCCCACGGGACGAAACTGAACGTGAAATCGTTCTGTTCCGGTCAAGCGAAGATCAAGTTCAACCTCCATTTGAAAACCGAGCAGATCAGCGCGCTGGGCGTCTTGCTCGTATGCGGCGCCAAACAGGTGGAGCTTTCCATAGCCGACAAACTGCGGATGCCAAATGTAGGGACCGCCAAACCATCGCATGTGATCCGCGGGGGAAATCGGACCCTCTCCGAGGAATTTGGAAAACAGAGTGAACGGTTCGGGGGGGACCGTGTCCTCCGGCAAGCGAAAGACTGGCTTCCGGTCAGCTTCGGGGACGTTGATTCGGTCGCCCTCGGGCACATACAGATAAGAGCCCCCGTGATGGAATAGCTCGCTATGCAGGTCCGGCAAGAACGGCTGTTGGGAGGTCGAAGGGTCGGGGGGCAAGGGCGGGAAGCCGCCGCTCGCCGGTTCGCCAATCGGACGGTGGGGGCCAGCCGCTCGGCCGCCGGAGAGGGCTCGCACCGCCGCCGCTGCACTCGTGGAACCCGCTTGGGAAGCCGCACCGGCTGGCGCCGATTGGGCCGCACTGGCCGGTACCGATTGGGCCGGTCGACTTGGCCATTGGCTAAGCGATGCCTGCCTTGGAGCGGCTTGCGATTCATCGGAGCGGGGTGAACTCAATGCGGCGACCGCCGCCGTCGCGTCCGACGTGCGGACGGCCGGCAACCGCTCAAGCGGTCCGTGAGCCGGCGGTCGACTGGGCCATTCGGAACACGACGCCTGTTGAAGAGGCTGTTGAAGAGGCTGTTGTTCGGCCCACGACGGCAGAGGCGTAGCGAGCAGGGCGGCGGCCAAGACTGCCGACACGACGCCCGTCATTGTTTTGGTCGAGTTCGACCGCATTACGCTTCCATCCCAATAGGCAGAGAAAACAATCCCGCTTGCCAACTTCTAGGGTGCTACCTGAACAGTGGCTTGATACTCATTGATCACGACGACTTCGAGCAGATGTTTCAGTCCCTTCGCGCCAATGGCGTCAAGCAAGGCGGGCGGCATGTTGCGAAAGTTCAACCGCACAGTGAGTTGATAGTTGCCGCATAGAGCCGGAAGCTTTATGGGGAACGTCTTTCGTTTTGTCCGCAATGGAGCCAGACTTCCCTTGGCGATTCGCACGTCGTCCGGCCGTCCGAACGAAATCGACGGTCTGGTCCCGGGCCGCAGAAACGTAATGGGCCGCACGTAGCGGTTCGCTGGAAGCACGAAGGAACGCTCCGTGCCTTTGTTGGCGACCACAACGAACTTATTCTGCAGGTTGAGCAGGAACGGATCATAGTGGGCCTTTCCGAGCAGCACGGCGTGGCTGTGATCGTCGCGGAGGTCTTGATTGGAATCAAAGTCCCCCGTGCGGAACACGACGTGTCCATTGGGATCGATCACATCGATCGAAATCCACATCTGCCGCTCGGCTGTGAAACCCGTGGGTACGCTATGTCCGGACGTTAAGCTGATTAGTTCGACGTCTAATTTTAGTTTTCCGCCGGGAGCGATCGTCGCCGGATGCTGGACCTTCAAACGAATTGAGTTGTACAACACCTCAAGCCGCTTCTCAGTCGCCATCGACAGCATCTTCCGGTTGTGAATTCGCAGTTGTTGAAGAGTGCGTTGTTGATGCGGCGTGAGCAGCTCTGGCTGCCGGTAGTCTGTCTCG
>CAZWOU010000048.1:7546-32995 GCA_964635375.1 uncultured Pirellulaceae bacterium
CCAATCCAGTTTTTCGGGAAACTCGGTGTCGGGGAGCATCGAGTGGTCTGGACCAGCGAAGATATGGCTGGTGATTCGGCGGAGAGGAAACCGCTGCTCGTCGACCTCGGGAATCTCGGCTGAACGTCCCAAAGGCCGCTGCCAATCCGCGAAGGGTTTGCCTTGAACGGGCCCCATGTGGCAGGCCTGGCAAGTGATTCCGGCCTTGGCGGCCGGACTATTGTGCCATTCGCTAAAGGCCTCCTCTAATCGCAGCCCAGTTGGACTTGTCACGTCGTGACATTCGCCGCAAAACTGAGACGACTTGATGTAGTCGAGGCGAGGCGATGGATGGGCGCCCATGCTCGCGGCGCCTTGCGATCCGAACGGACCGTAGACGCAGCCTTCCATCACGCCGCCGGGAGTCAACGAAATGCGGCCGTTCGATTTGTAGCGGGCGTCCTTGCGGCGGTGACAGACAACACACGTAATGCCCTCCATGGAGATGCGCGAACGGTTGACGTTCCGAACAGATTCGTTCTCCCCAAGCGCGGTTCCCACGGGAGTGTGACAGCGGCTGCAAAAGGTCCCTATCGTTCCCTCCGTCACCGCGACCAGCGCCAGGTTAAAGCGTTCAAAGATGGGGCTGTGTTGGGCGTAGGCGTGCATCGACACCGACCACTCGGCGTACTGACGCGGGTGACAGGCCTTGCATTCCTTGGCCGAAGGAAAATCTATTTCCATCAGTGGTCGCGGTTCGCACGTCGGCGGCAAGCGATACTCTAGCGCGCCGTTGGCGATCCACCGCCGCATCGTGCTCAACTGTCCGGCAGTCAGCCACTCTGATTTCTCCGTCGGCATCGTCGGCGAATCGGCGAGCTCGCTATTCGGCTGCGCGGTCACGTTCCAGTTGACGTGTTCAAACAACATCGACTCATCCGGCCTGAAAGGCACAACAGCCGGCGACTCCGCTTCGTGCCCAGCCAGCATTACCGCAGCGTAGCCAGAAAGGTCGTCGCGATCCGTACCGGCGCGATGGCAGGCCAAGCATTTGCGGCGCAAGATCCATCTCACCACCAGCCAATCTGGGTCAAAGGGGTGGTCCGTGGAGCGAAAGATTGGGGCCGGTGCTGCTTGGGCGGACGGCAGTGGCGCATCGCGAACAATAAAGGTCGCCATCGCGGCAAAGCCGAACAGTACGGCTGCCGCAATCGTTATTTGGCGTACATTCCTGTTGTCCATATGAACTCCGTCTCGCCACTCGTCTCGCCGTCGTTTCGAATGCGCCCGCTATCGATCCCCCTGACGAGGCCACCCACGACTGGTAGCTCGCAAAGGTTTTCACCTGTATTATCGAGCGCTTCCAGCCCTAAGCCTGTATTATCGAGCGCTTCCAGCCCTAAGTTGGGACAATGCGACAAAGCCGTTGTTAGCTTTATGAGGCGAGCATTCCGGATAACCCCACCAATAGGGTCGAGTCGTTGCAAGTGCCACAGCGCGAATAGACGGCACAACCGATACCGCCCACCGCACCTCTCCTGGCAGTGGTTCCGATTGGGGGTCTTGCGCGGACGGCAAGCGGGTATCTGCGAAAGCTGTGACGATTCTGCCGCATGGAGAGAACGAAGAGGCTCTAACGAACAAACGACTTGGTTCGATTCTTTTTGTTTGAATGCATCCGCGGGCCAGTCCAGATTTGCGGATGGGCGAGACGTTGCGAACTATGATTTGACGTCAACATCCGGAGCCAACCGCACTTCCCAGTGGCTGGCAGACTCGCGACAAGCCAGATCGTCTGCTCGATCCTGTTCGTCCAGTTCGATCTCGGCAATGGACCGGTATAGCGACCGTGACTTTCCGGGATCGAGTTTCCGCCGCCGAGACGCGCGCACGTAGGCGGTCTGGATTTCGCTCAAGAACTCGACGCCTCCCGCCTTCCTCGCCTCACGTTCTAAGCGTCTCCAAAGTCGATGCGCAACATAGTCGCTTTCCCAACCAGCCACCTTCGTATGGCGTTCGTCTTGGGGAAACCGGTCGAGGAATTCTCTCATCTGCTCGCGGACCTCGACCAATTCGGCCGCATCACCAGTGTCTGCAACAAGCACGATTTGCGAAAACAGCGAGTCGGCGGTTGGCGGCCGAGAGGCGACCCAGATGCCGGCCAACACAGCGAGCAATGCAACAAGGATTCCAATCGTGGAAAGAGCCGCATTGGGACCGCTATGCGCCGGACGCTCCGAAGCTTGACGCCCTCGCGATGACTGAGATGGCCGGTCGACTGTGACAAAATGAGTTTCCGGGGCGCGCGGACGCTGTGTTTCGGTCGCTCCGTTCGGCTCGCGATCCTCGCCAGCCGTGAGAACCGTCTCGTCTCCGTCCACTTCCTCCGGAGCGTCAGCGGCCTGGGTCAATTCCCCGGAGCCCAACTGCTCGGATGTGGGGAGATCAATCGTGGGCCTAGACGCCGTCGGCATTTCCGTAATCGGAGCGGCCTCGCGCGGCACAGGATCGTCTTCGGAGAGGACATAGTCGTCTCCCTCCTGCTGCTTGAGCAACCCAAATTCCATCGACTTGAGTCGTTTGGCCACGAGGGTGGCGTTACTGATCCTTTGCAGGGGATCTTTTGCCAATAATTGGGAGATAATCTCTTCGAGTTCCAGTGGAGTGCCGAGCGCGAGGCGGCCAACCGGTTCGGGCTCGGAGAACTTGAGACAGTGCATGATCTCCGGCACCGTTCGCCCGCCAAAAGGAGGCTTGCTAGTCAGCAAGGCGTACATCACGCAACCCAGGCTATACAGATCCGTTCGATGCGTGATCGGCAGCCCTTCCGCCTGCTCGGGCGACATGTAATCAGCCGTTCCAATCACGCCGCCGGCCGCGGTAATCTGCGTCGAGCCAAACAGTTTGGCGATGCCAAAATCCGTCAGCTTGATCTGACCGTCAGGCGTGAGTAGGAGATTGGCGGGTTTCAGATCCCGATGGATCACGCCATGGTCATGGGCATGTTTCAGCGCATGACAGGTCTGCACGGAGAAGTCGACGACTTCGCGCCAGGTGAACCGCCTCTTCTGGAGCAACGCCTGAAGGCAATCGCCGTCAATCAACTCCATCGCGTAAAACAGGCGACCATCTTGCTCGCCATAGCCGAGCAATTGCACGATGTTGGGATGCCGCAGCGTCTGCAGCGTTTCGACTTCACTCTTGAATCGATCGCGAAAATGCTCATCGTCCGCAATCGCTCCGGAGAGCACTTTGATCGCGCATGGTTCGGATGTCTCGGTGTGGACCGCCGCATAGACGGCGCCCATCCCGCCTCGCCCGACGATGCGTTCAATGCGATATGGGCCCAACTGCTCGAATTGCATGAGTCAAGTAATAGCTAGGCCAAGGGAATTGAATTGTCCGCAGTGATAAGGACTCTTATTCTACGCTGGATCAGGCGAATTCCCAACACTCCGACCAATGTCGGTCTAGCCGACGCAAAAACGGCAGGGATTGCAGCACGCCTCTGTCTGGCGATGACCGCGAATAGGGCTACGCCCCCGGCCTGCTTGCTACGCCGAAGCCGGGGCCCAGTGCGGCGAACCCAATACGGCGAAGCGAGGGCCTGCCCAGCACAGCGAAGTCAGGGCTATCTGAACGACCAAGCCCAGGGGCGCGAACTTTGCCGCGCTAAACCCTCTCTCTTGTTCAACATGTCGGTGCTGTTGGCGTTGCCGGAGATCTTGGCCGGCGTGGCAGGTCAATTGGTCTGTTTTGATAGCCACAACATCGCCTGACCAAGATGTCGCGTCGACGGATGTCGCGTCAGAGATCGTTGACTACCAGTCCAGACGGTTGCCGATACCGGCGCGGTTGAGGTTTGTTACAGTGTGAATCATGGGCCTGGGCGATGCCTCGAGCCTGGCTGGCTGAGAATTGGCTCGTTGGAACACGAGATTGGTGATCAAGGACGCGGGCGAGGCGAATGGTTGAAGCAGCGATTCAGATCGACGGATCTCAAGGCGAGGGCGGCGGGCAAATGGTTCGTTCGTCCTTGGCCCTCTCCCTGGTGACTCAGCGCCCTGTGGTGATCGCCAATATCCGCGAGGGCCGATCCAAACCGGGTCTGATGCGGCAACATCTGGTCGCGGTTCGCGCGGCGGCCGAGATTGGCAAGGCGAAAGTGGCAGGCGACGTTCTTCGCGGACGGCAACTCTCCTTTGAACCGAAAGGGATCGCGGGGGGCGACTACGCCTGGCAAATTGGCTCCGCAGGAAGCGCGACGCTCGTTCTGCAGACCATCCTGCCCGCACTCCTTCACGCTTCGGAGCCGACGCGGTTAACGATCGGCGGCGGCACCCACAACCCTTGGGCGCCTTGCTTTGACTTCATCGACAATTGCTATTTGCCGTTGCTGCGCCGGATGGGCGCCGACGTGCAAGGCGAGTTGATGCGGGCCGGTTTCTTTCCGGCGGGCGGGGGCGAGATCTGCTGCTCCATCCAGCCGACGGGAGACCTCACATCGATTTCAGTCGATCAACGAGGGGAATTACAAAACGGCTGGTGTGAAGCCCGAGTCGCCAACCTGCCCTGGGCGATCGCGGAGCGCGAAGCCAAGAAGATTCTGCATCTTTCCCGATGGCGAAAGGAGTCATGTCGGGCGCGGCAGGTTGAGGCCACCGGGCCCGGTAATGTCGTCTTGATCGGGCTCGAGTTCGAGCATTTGACAGAGATGTTCACCGGATTCGGACGTCAAGGCGTGCCGGCCGAGCATGTGGCTCATGACGCCTGGAAAGAGGCCGCCGCATTCCTCGACACGAACGCTGCAATTGGTCCCTACTTGGCCGACCAGTTCATGCTGCCTCTTGCCCTTGCCGCCCATGCCGGGAGCGCCGGCCAGTTCACGACGACGCGACTGACTCGCCATTCCACAACGCACCTGGAGTTGATTCAGCGATTCCTGGCGGTCGACGCTTCCGTCGAATCGTTGGGCCAAGTCGTTCAAGTGAAGATCTGGCCGCGATGACGCGAAGAACGGCTTGGAGAGGATACGAGTTTGGCGACCGCAGGGTGCGTCAACTGACTTGCGATTCGAACCAATCTTTCGCCAGTCGATGAAGTCGCAAAATGAGGGCTTTGGCCATCGCCAGTCGAAGGCCGGCTCGTCCAGTGTGGCCAGATGGCTCGACCTCGATCCCGGCGGCCTCGATGACTTGCTCCAAGGCCCCAGCGACGCGAAAGGGAGCATAATCAATCGCTCGGAGTGCAATGCAGGGGGAGCAGTTGGCGTCGATGTTGGCGAGCATGCGTTCGGTGCTTGGGTGGTAGACCGCCAGTAGAGCCGAGGGCTCCATGAATTCCCGCCAAGCCAATCGAAAAGCGTCTTCATCGAGCGCTTGGCGAAAGTGCGAACGGGCGACCTGAAAGTGGTTCAGGAAGGAGTCTGGCAGCGGCTGGCTGGTTTGAATCGTAGCGCTGAATCGCTCGCCGTTGGAGAGCCGTTCGGCCACCCAATAGACTGGCTTTTGAGCCATTCGCTTGGCCGCAGGATCTCGGGGGGCGGCCTCGCCGTAGGCGACAACGATATCTTCGCTCCCTCGCGCCAGGGAAACGGGAATATTGAGCGGCGTTTGCCCGCGCCGTCGGTTCCGCCTCAACCTCTTCTCCTGAGGGTGGTCGAGCTGCGTATCGACCATCGACTCGAAAGCGCCGAACAACTTGTCGAGACCAGCCGTTTCCGGCTCCAACACTCGCAGCGCCTGGACAGTCGCCTCGAGCGTCGAGAGTGAATGCGAATTCGGTTCTTTCCGAATCCGATATTGGCCCGGCGAGCTGGGCGCGAGTTTGAAGCAGGGCAATTCGCGCAGAACGGGAATGTCGCGCATCATCGTCTTGGCATGGTGCCATGTCCCATCAATCAAGATGAGTTGGCTGAGCGGTTGCGAGTTAGTCGGCGCTGAGATGAGTTGCGCTTCGGGACTGGGGAAGAGTAGGCCCGTATTTGGCGACGAAGCCAGGGCTGTCAATGTCTCCAAATCAAAGCGGTGGCTCAGCAAACGGCATCGCCTCAGTGCCTTGTAAACAATCCGGGCCGTATTGAAGGCATGAAATCGCTCGCGTTGATGCTGGACAATGACAATCTGAGTAGTGTTCTCAATGTCGGGAATGGCGTGGCAGAAACAACTGGCGCGAGGCCGGTAGCAGTCGTAACATCGATCCCGATTTAGCTTCACGGCCTGTTGGTTTGAGTCGGTGTGCGGCAGTTGCATGATCCAATAGGCCTCGACGTCCGGAGCAAATCAACATCGTCTGCAAAGCGATCTCGCGCGGCGACGCGCGGTCTGAAAACTGGCTATTTCGGCGGAGCCGTCTGCTTGCCCGGCGGTTGGGGTGGTTGGCGCCAATCCCATTGAGACTTGTACTTCACATCGAGCCAGGGGGTCTCGAGTTTCTTTCCGCCGTCGCGTTTGGAGATTAGCAGTGCATCCAAAGCGCCGCTTGTGAGGAGCGTTCTCTCGACTGGCCAGGTCGGTTGACCTGTGTGCATCATCTGCTCGACACCCTGCAACAGATAGTTGAAGTGATGGTAGGGTCGGGCCTCTTGCGTCCAGAACAATGTGGAGTCCGTTTCCTCGCTGTCGGCGTACTGCCACGCGGCCGCCCATTCCACTACCGCTCCATTGAGCGTCAGAACGTTTGCACGCAAACCGTCGCGGTAATCGATCACAAACAGCACCGGGTCGCGGGTCAATTCCTCCACGGTCTTGCCTTGACGAAGAGGGCGTCGCTCAAGCCTCGCGAGACAAGAATCCAACAGACGTCGATCATAGACGCCTCGCTTTCCCGCCTCCCAAACGTCGTCGCCGCTGATGCACTGAACTGACTGAATGCCAGTCTCTCCGCCAGCTCGCCGCTCGGCCAAAACCTGCACCATCTCCATCGCGTGGAAACCGTAAGCGTCGAGCGTATGGTAGGAGATCGCCACAATTTCCTTGAGCTTCGCCCCTCGCTTTACATCGGTGGGAGGATATCGCCAAAGCACCGGCAACGAGGAGCCGGCCATCAAGGGAATCTTCATCTTCTTCGCGGTGTCGTAGATCCACTTCGCGTCGCGCCAGTTGTCGCCAAGATGCTTGTCGCTAAAAACAGGCGCGACTTGACCCGTGGCTTTAAAAGTCTCGACGATCTCACTAAACAGCCGTCGTTTCGGATACTGAATCTGACCGGTGTCGGACCGCGAGTACTTCCCGTGTTCGGCGACTAACATCACACCATCAACGGCAAGCTCGGTTCCGCTCTCGTTGGTCAACGTTTCACCAACCGTGGGAAAGATTGGGAACCCGTACTGTTTGGCGAACTTACGGCTCGTGTCGTTGTCAGGAACCTGGTCGGTGTAAAGTGAGGCAAGACGAATTGAGGCCAAATCCCCCTTGCCGTCGAGCGTGTCGGTCTCAATCAAGCGAGAAAGCAAGACGTCCGCGTGGGCGTTGTACCGGTACTCGGTCGTGACGCCCGCGACCTTGGGAATCCTAATCGCGTGCACGGTAAACGGATACAATGTCGTGACGTAGACGACCCCATCGCGGGCGGCGCAGATCCCCATGATGACATACCGAGGCACAAGCGTACCATCGTCTAGTCGGTAAGCGCCGTGATGGTGCTTCTTCGTCTTGCCCGACGCGTCTTTCAGCTGGGCGTAGTCAGGGTTTCCGATTGCAATCGGTCCATGGTCGGCAGGCGCATTGTCGCCCGGTCGATAGCTCGTTATGTGCAGAAATTTCCCCAGGTCTTTCCTCGTCACGGCGACGCCGGCCCAGACGACGCTGTCGTTGCCAACGCACAAAGCCCGGCAATCCGTCTTATCCGCATTCGGACTCAATGGCCCCAAGGAGCGACCGCTGAGCGTATCGCCGCTGTCGGTCAAGTCGTAGGCGTAGAGTTGATTGCCGCTCATGGCGACAGCGTACAGCGTCCTGCGATCGGGCGAGACTTCCCAATTGATCGGGTGCGATTTGGGGTCGGCTAGCAGCGATGCCCTGGTCGGCGGTTCGCCGTCAATCGACTGCTTCAGCCTGTCCAGCTTGCCGCTGCTCGGATCGTAGCGAGCGATGTCGCCACCGAGAATTGGATGGTAGGCGCGGCCCAGATGGTCGATGACGATGAACGCGTACATGTGACGGCAGTCCATCAAGTCGCGATACTCGCCCGTCTTCAAATTGAGCGTCAGGAAGTGGGTGCTCTCGATTGGCCGCTCATCGGAACAGGTCGAGATGTACGCGACGCCTCGGGCTTCGTCGGGCGTCACGCTGATGACGCCCTGGTGCTTGACCGGAATATCGTACACCCGAGTTGTCTTGGTCGCCGGGTCATAAACCATTGGGCGCCCGCCCAGGTAATCGGAACGCTTCTCGCCTTCCTTCTGCAAGTAGCCTTGCTTCGTACCGAAATAGATCTTGCCGCTCTTGCCCACGTTATTGCGAGTGTGAATCTTCGCTTGGGCGGCGAAACCTTTTCGGTCGACACCCATTTCTTTCTCGGCATCGACGACAGCATGGATTCGTTTCGTTTGCGGGTCGAAATCGACTAGAAACGCATTGTCGCCGTACTTGGCGGTGCCGACATATATGTGGCCATCCAAGCCCTCAACGATGGAGAAGTAACCGCTCTCTTCGCTAGTCAACTCGGCGGGAATCCGATGGGCAGTCGACCAAAGCCAGTGTTGAAAGAGTTTGGGATTGGAGTATCCCAAATCGACCTCTTGCCCCAGTCCGGAGCCGGAGAAAAACACCGCTGTGAAGAACGCCGCTGTGAAGAACACAGCCAGCCGGGCGACGGACCACGGTGTGCAAGATCGATTCATGCGTCACTTGTTCCGGAAAATGAGGGCGTCGGCTACGCCCAGGTCGAAGGAGACGGTTGTTGCGCCGTCGACGCGTTTCAGCTCGACCGGCGCCCCACTCGCTAAACTGACTTTGCCTCGGGGTACATCAGCGAAAATCTCCACCACGCATTTCGATTCATTGCGACTCCAGTTGATCAAGGGCACAACGACACCTTGCTTCGAACGAATCACCGTGGTTTCGACCATCGGCATGCTGCATTTCACAGGCAACTTCAGATCTGACGTGGCGCTGCCGATCAGCCCACTCGCAGCTTTATCGAACGCTGTTGGAAGAAAGTGAACCATGGCGTCATCCGATGCGCCTCGATCGACGGGCGCGAGTGGGAAAGCGCGATAGTAATACGAGAGGGAGGGAAGAAAGCCGCAGACGGTTGAGCGCCCTTTTCCCACATCGCGACGGACGATGGCCGGCGACTTATCCGAAAACGTTCCGGCGACTTGGCCTGTCGTCACTCGCAAGCGGCAGCGAACTCCGATTACAGGCGTTTCACCCGCGTCCACGATGGAAACGTGATCGAGCGGCTTCGTAAAAGGCATGTGCTGTTTGAGCCAAATGATCTGCTTCTCATCCGGTACATCCAAAGAGACTTGCTCGGCGCCCATCAACTTCCGGAGCGTTGTGTTCGGCTTGTTATACTCGTCAAACATCCCCGCGCCTGCGGTTGCGAATAATTCGCCTCCCGCCGCGACCCATCGCCCGATGGCCTTTGAAGCTGCGGCGGAAACGTGGGCGTCAGTTAGGTAGAGCACTTTGTACTTATCCAGAGTGCCGTCCATGGCGTCTTCTTCAACAACAAAGTCCAAGGGAACCTGTTGATGCCGAATCGCCGTGTAGAGTGCGCGTTTCGCGGCGGCAAACGAGCCTTTGCTGTCGCCCCAGATATCACCCGTCTCGCTAAACCAAAGCGCAGTTTCGCCGTCCGCCACACGGCCGTTCTGCACAATGTCATCGAACAGGCCTAGCTCGCGAAAACTGCCCAGGACCATGCGATACATTTCGGGCTCGTCTACATGATTTTCCGTGTAGGCGACATGAACAGGCCGGAATTCAAACAGATTGACCATCTTCATGCCGTGTGCCAGCGCCCCGTAGAACAAGCGGCGCCATTGCCTGGACGTGTTGTTGGGCATGTGGGGCATCACGTAGTACATCGTTTTGCGATCCGGGTGGTGTCGCAAACCGGCTCGGAACAGATCAAGATTGATGTTGTTCATTTGCGGCGTTCCGACTGCCACTTGCCAGATGTAGTCCTCGCTCCACGGCAAGGTCATACCGCTCCTTCGAAACACGGTGACCCACTTATAGACCTCGCCCAGAAACATGTGCTCCTGGGGATAGTGAGGCGAGAAGTTAGCGCCGACAGCCGCGTTGGGAAGGTTCCGACGAAGAATGTCGGTTCGCTGCTTGATCGCTTCGATGCCATGTTGATACCGAAAGCGCTGAGACCAGTAGAACACACCCGGTTTTTGGACCTTCAGCTTGTCGTCCACGCTGAATACGACGCGGTCCCATTTGCCGCCCGCGGCAGGGTCGATATCGGCGGGCCTCTTGCCAAGTTTTTTCAGCCAGGTCCGAAACGCCTCCGCCGTCTTTGCCCCTGAAGGCGAGGGTAGACGAATCTCGTCGCCCAAACTGACCACCGCCACGTTCTTGGCGTCGGCTCCAAGATTCTTGCAGTAGGCGTCCAGTTTCGCGGTGGCCACACTGCGAACGTCGATTATCCCTCGGCCGCCCGCCGCATCGGCCCCCTTATTCGACAAGCCAAACATCTTCTTGAATTCCATCACCGCCGCTGAGTGCCTTCCCTTATCGAGCGGCGTGAACGTCGACGCATAGATGGGCGTGTGTTTGGGTACGCGACCGTGGGGCGATGGGTTTGAGTCCTTCAAGTCCTTGAGCAAGTCATAGAGCACATCGTGTTGCTGACGGAGCCGCTTTGAATAACGCGTGTCGCAGTCAGCCGCGAGCGTCAAGTCGCCGTTGCCTACGAATTCGGCGAGCCGTTGAATCTTCCCCCGTTCGTCTTTCCAACCAAATTCCGCCTTGTACGGTTGGTTGCCAGTCCAGAACCACTGGCCGTGATTCAGCGAATCCATGGTTCCGCCAACTTCCACCCACTTCGACGCGCCGCCGCCGTCGACCTCGATGATGGGCGTTGTCCAGTTGCGAGTGTGGACCCAATAGGGTGAATGTTGTTGCCAGTTGCCTCCGCCTGGGGCCTTCCGGCCTTTGAACGTTAGCTTCTCGCGGCCGCGATTCGTAACTCGCAGCCATACATCGCCCGACTGGGTCAGCATGCCGTCCAGAGGCAAGTAGCGTTCCTTCTCTATGCGAGTCTTCACTTGCTCAACATCGGTTGTCAGCATCACCAGATCGACATTGCGTTTCGCAGCTGGTTCCGGTTGATTCGACGCGATGAGCCGAATGGTGGCGCGCCCCGGCTTCAAATTGGCAAACGCGTCGTGCCCCTCCCAGACGACATTCTCGACCGCGCCCCAACTCCAACCCACCTCTTTCTTCAGCTTCTGACCGAACGCCCAGATCTTCAAGTTGTTCCGGGCGCCGTAAAGCCGGTCCAAGACGATTCGATTATTCTGTTCGACTTGAACTCGAAACTGAGTTTCAAAACGGTACGCTGCTTCATACCGAACCAAGACCAGGTAGCGCCCGGCATCGCGAACTTGGACATCGATTGAGGAAATCGACTTGTCGCACTGGGCGGGTGCGCCCAAAAAAGCGCGGCGGCTGAGGAATGAGTTTGCGAATGTTGCGGCGTAGTAGTTCTCGCCGAACGGCTTGGCCCGCCAACCGGCTTCACTCGCTGGGCCGCGAAACTCCTCCGCCTCGCAGACGTATAGACCATCTGGTTGTACGCTGACGGGACCGCGTCGTGCGCCGAGCGACTGAGCCGCCTTAACCGAGTCGACGCCGTCAGCGGCTGGCAACGTCCCCGCTACGCCTATGGCAAGCAGGAAAGCGATCCAACGATTCTTGTTCAAACGTAAAGCGCCGTTTGGATTCATTGAGTCGGTACTCTTCGCGCGGGATGTAAGCGTAAAGGAACTTGGCTCAAATCCTATTTCTGCCCAACTCGTGATGCAAGCCGGGGCCACAGGATGCGAGCCGAACGAAACAGCCGTCTGGAGGAGAGCAGTCTCAACTATTGGTCCGTTATGTTCTCGTCATGTCGGGGGTAGAGCGCCTCAAGCGACTCTGGTTGCCGTCCGAGCGCATGCAGGGTGAGAATTCGCCAATTGCGCAAAGTTTGCCGCCAGACGCCGTTTTCTTGCCATCGTCGCGCGCTGATGTTCAAGGGGCCAGGCAACAAAACCGGCCAGCTTGTCTTGCGAAGGATTCGCAGCAGCAACAACTCCTCCAGAATACGGACCTCTGGGAAGCCGCCGGCGTCGTCGAAGGCGTCCTTTCGAACGACAATTCCTTGATCGCCGTAGGCCGCGCCCAGCCAGGTGACGCGCGCTGCGTTTCCGTATTCCAATGCTCGGTACGCCCAGCCGGGCGCCTCGATGGTCTGCCGAAAAGCGGCGCAGATGACGCGTTCGCTGGCAAAGGCTTCGGCGATTTGAGCGGCCCCGCCTTCAACGAGCCAGTTGTCAGCGTGCTGAAAATAGAGAATGTCTCCGCTAGCTTCACGGGCGCCAAGGTTTTGCTGGCGAGCTCGGCCCGGAGCCGACAAAAGCAGTTGGCAATCGCAAGTCGAAGCCGCCTCGACCGTCTCGTCCGAGCTGCCTCCGTCGACAACGATCACCTCATCAAACCCCGAAGCCCATGCGCGCTCGACGCAGCCGCAAATGTTCTGGGCTTCATTGATCGCGGGGATGACACACGAGATCTTCATCGTTGTGCAACCATCTGGAAACGCTGCCTAGCGGTTCTTTTGCTGTTCGGCAAACCAGGTCAACTCTTGTGCGATGCCTTCAGCCAAGTGCTCAACTTGCAGTTCCGGAGGCAGCACGTTCCACGCGTAAGTTTCGACCTCATAATGTTGAACATCCGAGAACTCCTCGGCCGCCCGCAAGCACTCGATGATATCATCGCGCGACGTGCCAAGCTGGCCAAAACGTTCCAGATAGACTGGAACGTGAAAATGCACACGCCATTCGCCGGTTGCTACTGCTGGGTCGGAAGCCGCTTGCAGCGCCTCGGGTAAGTCCTCGAAGAACAGACTGCGTCCGTCGGCAGTCCTGACGGACGTTTGGTGTAGGTAACGGTCCTCGCCGAAAGCCGCCAGTTGGGCCAAAGCCAGTTTACGCTCCCTGGGATCCGCGGAATCGGCCCGCAGGCAAACTGCCGACGAGACCTGTACCTTGCCGATGGAGATCCCCGCCGCTTGGTACCGCTGAAAAACGTCGCGCTGCGATTCGAACATCACTGATGCGTGACAGATGTCGTGGCACACGCGAATGTGGCGCCGCACTATTTCCTCGTCGTTCTCGCCAAGCAGGTGATTCTCGAAGAAGCCAATCATGTCGTCCGTCCGCTGGATATGGCATCCCGGCTCGGGCTCAATGCACACGTAGATCAGGCGGCCCGACTCTTGTTCCAACTCCGCCGCGCATGCCGCGATCTGACGGAGATGTTCCACCGCCAACTTTTCGGCGGACGGTGACGGGGCGCCCCAGCAGATGGGCAGCGTGGATATGCTGCCCTGCAGTCCGTCCGGCAACAGCCCGTCTTGAATGGCGATAAGATCCCGAGTGTATTCGACTCGGGCGGGCTCCATCCACGTTGGCTGATACACGAGGTGTTTAACGACGTCCTGATGGAAGTCCCCATAAGGAAACCCGTTCAGCGTGTAGGGCGTCAACTCGACCTCACGAAGCCAGTCGCGAAACGGCTCGAGTGAATCGGGTTTTCGCAATTCGCGGGCGGACACTGCGCTCAGCCACAGACCGACGCCCATCGGATGATTGGGGGAGCATTTCTTCTTCACCTCCGTCGCATGACGCCGAAGATTAGCTTGCATCTCGGCGAGCCCGCGACCCGCGTGCACGTTGGTGCAATAACCGACATGGAGATCCATACATTCGTTCCCTGGGAAGACTCTGCATAGGCTTCGGCCGTCAAACTCTAACCGGAAAGAGCTTTCCGGCAACTGGGGCTATCGCGGATGAACCGGACGCTCTTCGCCCACTTCATCTTGAAGTTCCTTCAGCCGCTGCAATGCATCGAGCGGCGTCAACTGGTTGATGTTGAGCGATTTTAGTTTTTCCACGACGGGGTGATCATACGGCGCAAACAGCGTGAGCTGAATATCTTCCTTCGGGCGTCGTCTTGGCGATTCGATCTTCGGCCGCTGGCGTTCGTCTAGATGCTCCGACTCCAACTGGGCGAGAATCTGCTTCGCTCGCTCATTGACTGAATTGGGAATGCCGGCGAGCCGCGCGACGTGGATGCCATAACTCTTGTCTGCGGCCCCAGGGACGATCTTGTGGAGGAAGACGACCTGGTCGTCCCATTCCTTCACGGAGACGTTGAGGTTCTGAACGGAATCCAGCGAGTGCCGCAGGTCAGTCAGCTCGTGATAGTGGGTGGCGAAGAAAGTTCGACATCCAATCTGGTCATGAATGTGTTCCACGATGGCCCACGCCAGCGAGACGCCGTCATAGGTGCTCGTGCCTCGTCCGATTTCGTCCAGGACCACAAGACTCCGGCGAGTGGCGGTGTTGAGTATCCTTGCCGTTTCAGTCATCTCGACCATAAACGTGCTTTGGCCCCGCGAAAGCTCGTCGCTCGCGCCCACTCGGGCGAAGATCCGGTCAGCCACTCCAATCGTGGCCTTGGCAGCAGGAACAAATGATCCCATTTGGGCCATGATTGTGAGCAACGCGACTTGCCGGATATAGGTGCTCTTGCCGGCCATGTTGGGACCGGTAATAAGCAGAATCGCACTCTCTCCCGGATCTGATTTGGCGTCATTCGGAACGAAGGTCCCTTCCGGCTCGATGATATCGAGCACAGGGTGGCGCCCATCTTGAATATCAAGCAGAGGCGTTTCGACGATTTCCGGTCGGCAATAATCGCGTAACGCGGCAAGCTCCGCTAGACCGCAAAGCACATCCAATTCGGCTAATGCGTTCGCCGTCGCCTGCAGCTTCTTCGATTCGTTTTGCACGAGTTGCCTGAGTTCCGAGAACAACTGAGACTCGAGGTCTTTGGCTCGCTCGTCGGCCGAGAGAACTTTCTCCTCGTACTCTTTCAACTCCGGCGTAATGTAGCGTTCCGCATTTTTTAGAGTCTGTTTGCGAATATAGTTGTCGGGCGCGCTTCCGCGGTGGGCGTTGGTCAGTTCGATGAAGTAGCCGAAGACTTTGTTGAAGCCGACTTTCAGATTGGCTATTCCAGTGAGCTCAGCCTGTTTGGATTGATAGTCTGCAATCCACTGCTTCCCGCCGGCAGCCAGTTCTCGCAGTCGATCGAGTTGTTCGTGATAGCCACTGCGGATGAATCCTCCGTCCCTGGCCAAAATGGGGCATTCGTCAGCTAAGGCGTTTTCAAGGGCGACTCCCAACTGCGGGCAAGGATCAATACGGCTTTCGATGTCAAGCACCAGACTAGCTGTCCGATCAGAAATCCGTCGTTTGATTTCAGGCAGGCCATCGAGCGTTCGACCGACAGACTGCAAATCGCGAGGTCCGCAGCGAGCGGTCGCGACGCGCGCCATCAAACGCTCGAGGTCGTAGACGCCGGCGAGCGCCTTACGCACGGATTGACGAATGGTCGCGGCGTCGCGAAGTTCGCCCACGGCATCGAGCCGGCGATTGATCTGCTCGATGTCCGTAAGCGGGTTCGCGAGGCAGTCGGCCAGGGCTCGCGACCCCATTGCCGACACCGTCTTGTCCAACACGCCCAACAACGAACCGTCTCGCTGTCCGCC
Organism: uncultured Pirellulaceae bacterium; assembly: GCA_964635375.1. GTDB lineage: Bacteria > Planctomycetota > Planctomycetia > Pirellulales > Pirellulaceae > CAZMNY01. The sequence continues at coordinate 23,306 of CAZWOU010000048.1, forward strand.
GCGCATCGTTCTGGCGATTTCCAAACTGCGTCGCGTCGCGACGTCTATTTCAAGCGTTGAACCTAGTCGGTAGGGCGTCAAGCGATCGATGTGATCAAGCGATGCTTTTTGTGTCTCCCGCAGGTAGTCCATCACTGCGCCGGCCGCTTGCAGCGACAGTGTTTCTTGCTCATCAAAGCCGAAGCCATCCAGCGTTTTCACGCCGAACTGCTGCAGCAGCAGGCGGCGGGCCGAGTCGAGGCCGAACGCCCAGGCCGGCCGGGACGTGACGAACCAAGCGGACAAGTCGGGTGACAAGTCGGTTTGCTCTTCGTTGACCAAACACTCCGCTGGGGCCAGCCTCTCCAAATGATCGAGGACTTGATCGGCGGCTAGCGTCGCGGCGAAGAACCTGCCAGTCGAAAGGTCCGCCCAAGCGACGCCGGCTTGCAGGGGAACTTGGCGGGCGCTCTTGGGTTGCCAGGTCACGGCAGCCAAGTAGTTACTCGCTTTGGGATCGAGTAGGCCATCGTCGGTCAGCGTGCCTGGCGTGACCACTCGCACGATTTCTCGGTCGACGAGTCCCTTCGCCTCCTTTGGATCCTGCATCTGCTCGCAAACGGCAGCCCGAAATCCGCGGGAGATCAGACGGCCAAGGTACTGTTCCAGCTGATGGTGCGGAAACCCCGCCATGGGAATGGGGTTGGTCCGTTTGTCGCGACTGGTCAGCGTCAGGCCGAGCTCCTTGGCGGCAACCTTTGCATCGTCGTGGAACAACTCATAAAAGTCGCCCATCCGAAAAAGCAACAATGCGTCCCCGCACGAAGCCTTCGCTTCCTGATACTGATCCATCATCGTCTTCTTGGCCATAGAGCGAATCTAGCAATTGCTCGAAGCCGATGGGAGGGGGCGGGGCGGCCGCAGCCAACGATTTGCCTCCCACCTGTCACCCGTTTTCCGCGGCATTCTGAAACGGCTGCAAGAGGCGGCGCGGCGCCTATGGCCTGCTTTCACGCGACGGCTTCAACAAGCGGCCCGGGAGAACTTGCGGGGAGGAAGTAACTGAACTGCCTATTCGACGTAGGCCTCGTCTTCGTCACTGCTTCCCGTGGAGATCTCGCCCGCATCCTCCAAACGCCGAATCGTGTCGACAACCTCCTGTTGCACTGCCTCGACCTCTGCCACTCGTACGGACCCCAGAAAGTCGATCTCTTCGGCGAGCATTTTCGCGGCCCTCTCGGACATATTGCCGAGAATTTTCTCCTTGAGGCCTTCACTGGCGCCTTTCAGCGACATGGCCCACTTGGGCGTATCGACGTTTTGCAGGATGGTCTGAAGTTCCTTGTCTCGGAGCTTGTTAATGTCCTCGAACACGAACATCAAACGACGAATCTCATCGACTAGACCAGGATCCTCCTGGCCAATGTTCTCTAGCAGCGTGCGTTCGGTCGCACGATCGGTCACGTTGAGAATCTCCGCGACACTCGGCACCCCGCCGGCATTCTCAAAGGACTGCGACATCACGCTGACCATTCTCTTGGCCAGCCCCTCTTCAACCTGCGCGATGACTTCGGGGCTCGTTTCACTCATGTTGGCGATCCGCCGAATGACTGTCGTCTGCTTTTCGGTATCAAGGTCTGCGATCACCTCGGCGCCAAAAACGGGAGGTAAATGGGAAAGAACCAAGGCGATCGTCTGAGGGTGTTCGTCCACCATAAACGTGACCAGGTTCTGCGGATCGACATCCCGAAGAAACGCGAACGGCGTGCCCTCTACCGTCTGTCGCAGATTCTCCAACGTGGTCGCTGCGTTCTTGCCGAGCGCCTGCTGAACGAGCGAACTCGCCAAGTCCAGGCTTCCTGAGGACCGACCACCGGCCGTAGGATTCATCTCAGCGAACGAGATGATGATGTCTTCCATCTCTTGCTGCGACAACGCTTCGATCCGAGCCAGTTCGATACAAACCTGCTCGACTTGCTTCGGCTGCAACTTCGCCAACAGCGAACTGCCCACATCGTCTGGCAAGGCCATCAAGATGGCGGCCGCGTTTCGGACATTCGGCATAGTCCATCTCCTAGCAAACAGGCCCTTCGTCGAAACCGATCCTCTTCGTTGGGTATCGAACATTCGGCGAGAGAAGTTGAGCCGTACTTTGACGATTCTGCCGATTGCAGGGGCGAGGCTGGAACGGGCTGGCTGGAACGGGGGCTGGCCCCACGCACGGCGGCTAGTCCGATCGGTATTCCCAAACGCCCCACTGGCCTCCGTTCTCATCGACGGCGACGGTCAGGTTCGCAGGGCGAGCTGCCAACCGAACCTTCAATTGGTCCAGGAGTCGCAGGCCAATGTACTTGGCGATCAACTCGGCTGTCGTATTGGCAACCGGGAGCAGGATGCAATCATCGAGGGGGAAGACCCAGCGACGATCTTCAAACGTCGCCAGCACCTCCGTTTGGCTCACTTCAACTTTGATTTGCGAGTGGTCCGTCGGCAGCAAGACACGGTGGTCAAGCTGATCGACAATCAACTGCAATTCGTCGCGAAGTGCAATGAAGTCGATGACGTAGTGGTTTTCGTCCAAGGGGCCGCTGATGGATGCGCGAACGCGATAGTTATGCCCATGCAGCCGCTCGCAAGTGTTGCCATTGAAAGTGATGAAATGAGCAGCACTGAAAACGAGCTGCGGTTTTTCCAAATCAACACGATACGATTCAGTCATCGACAGGCGCCTTGGCTGAGGTTGTTTGTTGAGTGCTCAGTCGAACCTATTCACGAGCGTTCTGCTGTTCGCGAACCAAATGGCCAGCGGTTGGGAAGGGAGGCCGCAGCCGCCGCTCGCGGAGCAAGACGAACAGGGCGGCGGCGATTAGGTCGGCCGTGGTGCCCGGATTGCGGCGGTTCCCATCGCCACGGAGCCAGAAGTCTAAATCGCCGACCGACCGCCAAAACGATTCTTCTCCCGCCTCGCGAGTCTCCAGCACGCCGGCGGCTCGCGCCGACGCTTGAGCAGCGACATCGCTCCCGCATTTCCGTTCGATCAATGTGTCGTGATACATCTTGAGCAGCTGAAGGTGGGCGAGCACAATGGCCGTCTCGATTGACTCGCCCCGCCTTAACTGCTCCTCGATGTTGACCGCAGCTTCAAAGACCGCGGAGAATCCCCGCGCGTACTGTCTCGCCACAAGATCGCGATCCGCGGCCAAGCCCATCGCTTCGAGCAGCGACGACGGCGGTTCCATTTGACCGACGTCCCACTTCTCGCTTTCCCCGAGTCCGCCCGGACGGGCAAGGCGAATGGCCTCGTACACGCGAGAGGCGTCGGCCTCGTCCAAGCTTTCGAGCGTCTGCTGAATGCCGCTTGCTATTGGCGTAGCCGGTACAGCCGCCAGCGGCGCCAGCAACAGTGAGATTCCCAAGTTCGTGTTTGAGCCGACCGCCGACGTGGTCGCTCGAACCGAACGCAAGACTGCCAAGCCAACGCCATCTCGGGCAGCCAACTGCATCGGCCGACCGATAAGACAGGCGCTGACGGCAAAATCCGCGAAGCACAAGTCTTCAAAATCAGCGCCGCGATGCACGTTGCCGACCTTGGGCGCCGTCGCCTCAAGCAAACAGGCGAGCGTCGCAGACTGGGCTAGGCTTAGCACCGACGGGTCGTCATCGATCAGCTCGCGTTCGATGATGGTTCGTCCTCCGCCAAGGGGTTCTGCAGAAAGAAGTCCCGCATAGTCGAGATGACGCGGTCCCTTGCTTCCTCCATGACGTAATGTCCAACGTCGCTTAACTCAACCGTTGTCGCGTTGGGAAACGAGTGCTGCAAACGGTAGAGGCACTCGGGGCGAAAGCACCAATCCTTCATACCCCAAATCATCGCGACCGGCTTGCTGGACAGCTCCGGCAGCCGGCCTTCCATTTCCTCCAACACCTTCCAAGTCGGATGTCTCGGCGTCAGCGGGATGTCGCGCACAAACCGCTCAATGGCGATGCGGCTTTGCCAATTGTGATAGGGAGCCAGCAAGCCCTGTTTCGCATCGCTATCCAACGAACTTCGCCGCTGAACGGCCATCCACAAGGCAGCTCGGGCGAACAGATTCAGGCCTCGCACGGCCGCGGAACCAAGCACAGGCAGGCGACACGCGCGGATCCGCAAAGGGACATAGGGGGGCGGAAAAGCGGCCGTGTTGAGAAGCACGATACGGGCAACGCGATCGGGCCGATTCAAGGCCGCACCCAACCCGATGGCCCCTCCCCAGTCGTGGGCGACCAAGGTCGCGCGGCGGATATCGAGATGGTCGAGCAAAGCCGTCAGGTTGTCGATATGGTTCGAGAGGGAATAGGGATGGTCCTGAGGTTTCCCGCTGCGGCCGCAGCCGAGGTGGTCGACGGCGATCATCCGATGGGTGTCGCGGAACGCCTGAACGAGTTCGCGCCAATAGAATGACCAGGTCGGATTGCCGTGGGACATGACAATCGGCTCGCCCCGACCTACATCGAGGTACCGATATGCGTTTCCATCAAGGTCCATCTCGTCGGAGGAGAAGGGCAGCAAGTTGGACCAAGAATCAACACGGGGCATGGAGCGTCCCAATCCGAGCAGAGTGGCGACCCAGCGTTTCATGCGAGCCGGTTTCACGCGAGCCGGCGGCGGCGGCCATCGATGGCTGAAATCCTATTTCTGCCGTTGAGAAAGTTCAAGGAGTGAGCGGGGCGAAATCTCCTCACGATCCCCCTGTCTCTGCAACCCGCAGGCAGGCGTGTACGGCCGGCGATGATCCCGGTCGCCCCCAGCGTCGAAGGCGGCCTAGCCCTGACATTTTGTGGATTCAGGCGAAAAAAGCCAGACACAGCTCCTCGCCACAATCGAGCCCGCTCGTTAGGCTTAGAGAAATCCTCCGCTGGATCAAGCTGGCCCGCACATCGAAATAGAACCAAGCCATGTATTTCAACAACGCCGCTACGACTTGGCCAAAGCCCGAAATCGTCTACGTCACGACTGACGATTGTTTCCGCACGCTCAATAGCCCCGCGCGCACCGCGTCCGACGAAGGGACTCGCAGCTCGGCGATCATGTCGACCTGCCGCGACCAAGTGGCTGAGTTCTTCGGCATCAAGAATTCCAAGCGTCTGGCCTTCCTGCCCTCGGCCACCTACGCGCTCAATTTGGCCATCCAGGGCCTGGATTGGCACGAAGGCGATGGGGTGCTGATGAGCGGGCTTGAGCATCACGCGGTTTCTCGATCTGTGCGACGCGTAGCCAGGGACCATGGCGTGGAGTTTGACGTCGCCCCTTACGAGCCTGATGCTCCGATCGACCTTGATTACGTCGAGGATCAGTTGAAGAGAGGAAATGTAAAGCTGCTGGTCTGCACGATGGCCAGCAATGTAACTGGCGACATCTTGCCATGCCGCGAGCTGGGTGAATTAGCCGAGCGATATGGTGCGTTGTTTCTCGTCGACGCCGCACAATCGGCGGGCGTGTTGCCGGTGGACGTAGAGGATCTTCGAGCCGACATGATGGCTTTTGCGGGCCACAAAGGGCTGTTCGGCCCGCCTGGAGTCGGCGGACTTTTCGTTCGAAAGGGAATCGAACTCAAGACGCTGGCCGAGGGCGGCACTGGCAGCGACTCGGGAAAGCATGAGATGACTGGCCGATTCCCATCAAGCTATGAGGTTGGCACCCACAACCTGTTGTCGATCGTCGGCATGACAGCGGGGATACGGTGGATTCAGCAAGCCGATCGCGAGTTGCTCCGCGACCATGAATTGCAATTGACGAAACGATTCTCCGACGGTTTGCGCGAACTGCCCGGCGTCGTAGTCTATGGCGCATCCGACGAGACTCGGCGGACCGCCGTAGTCTCCTACACGATGAAAGGCGTGACGCCGAACGGCGTTTCCCAATGGCTCGCCGAAACCCACAATATCGCAACACGAGCCGGTTATCACTGCGCGCCATTGGCCCACGAGACCCTGGGAACATTGCCAGGTGAAGGAACGATTCGATTTAGCTTCAGCTTCGCAAACACCATGCAGGAAATCGAACAGGCGCTCGAATGCTTAGCGGAGGCTCCTCGCTTGCGGGGACAACTGGACTGGGTCGTGTAGCGATTTATCAGACGCGGGAATCCAAATTTCAAAGAGAGTTTCGGCCATGCTGAAAGGGCTAGTACAGCTGATTCGACGAATGGACGGACTGACCGGTCCGGCCGATTTGGCGGAGATGGAAGAACTGTTGCGCAGCGCGGATGTCGATCGAGAAGAACTCGTGGAGGCGTGCAAGTTTAATGAGGTCACCTATGCTCGCAATCGTCTCAGCAAGTCGAGTTGGTACGAGCTACTGATCATCTGCTGGCGACACGGACAGTGTTCGCCGATACACGACCACGAGGGTTCGGCGTGCGGAGTGCGAATTGTGGATGGCACGGCGACCGAAACGCTCTACCGAAAAGTCGGTACGGGAGTTGTCGAGCAAGTGAGCTCGAGCCAATATGAGAAGGGCGGAGTCTGCATCGTTGGCGACAATGACATTCACGTGCTGCACAATCTGCAGCCGAGCCACGACTTAGTGTCGCTGCACCTCTACAGTCCGCCACTGACGATGAACTACTACGAACTGGCGACGGACGTGCAGAGCTGAAGACGAGGATAGCCCGTTCATGGCGAACAACGATCTGAAACTGACGTTTGGCTCGTCAGACTTGCAACTTCCTGACAGCCTAAGAGCCGGGCTGCACGAGCACTTGGAGGACCTGAGGCAAAAGTACTTGGGCCGAGGCTGGGGACATCGCGTCGGCTTCGGGGCGAAGCCGGCGTTGCTTGTCATCGATCTGGCCCACTTCTGGACTCGCCCAAATGAACAGATTGGCGCCGAGTCGGATTCGATCGTGACCGCCACGTGCCAAGTGTTGGCGGCAGCTCGTCAGGCGGCGATTCCCATCTTCTTCACGAGTTTTGCCTACGACCCGGCCGATCCGCCCAGCCCTCAGAATCGTAAACTCGTGATGGATGTTGGCGAAGGCGACGTGGGGCTGTTTGAATTGGATGAGCGTCTGGGCAGACTGACTACCGAGAAGCTGATCCGCAAGCGTTATGCTTCGGCCTTCAAGGGCACAAACCTACACGAGATGCTAACCTCACTAGGCGTCGACACGCTGATTGTGACGGGCATGAGCACAAGCCATTGTGTCTACGCGAGTTGTCGGGACGCGACCGATAGTTTCCGAGTGATCGTGCCTCGCGAAGCCGTCGGCGAACGCTGTGAACTGATGCATCTGGTCAACCTCCTCGACATCGACATCGATCTGGGCGATGTGATGGATGTCGAGGCGGTCGTCGAACAGTTGAGTCGCGAAAGCTAGGTCGCCAAAAGGCTAGGTCGTTAAAGGCTAGGTCGTCAAAAGCTAGGTCGCTAAAGGCTAGGTCGTCAAAAGGCCTAGTCGCGACGCGAGCGAGCCGCACCCGTTGCTACTTTGCCAGGGGTATGATCGGCGAGTCCCAGCCGGCTAGATCCTCTGGTCGCGTCCCTGGTGCGCGGCGACCTCCGCCACGGCCCCAAGTCGGCTGGAATGGACCGACGAAGGCTATGTTGAGTTTCGGCTGGATCTTGTCTTCGAGACCAATTGCCCAAATGCAACTGTTGACCAAAAGTCGTCGATAACCATCGTTCACGATATCGTTGGATGCTCCATAGGTGCTCGTGAAAACACGACCGGCATTTCCGTTCTTTCCTGGATAGCTGCGAGTCCATGCGCCGGGGACCGGTGGCATCTCTTCGTTCGGCGCCGCATCAGGCGTCATGCCCTTCAGGGGCTGAGCCATCGCCAGGACTTCGCTCGGTTGCAGAGGATCGGCTTTGTATCCGCCGCACTGGGCCCACATCTTTGTGACGCCTCGCAGGATAGGATGGTCTTTCTTTCCAGGCACGATGTCTAGTCTTGTGCTTTGCCGGTGGTTGCCACCGTAATGCCCGGCCCATTTTTCACCGAGAACTTGGCGCCCGAAGCCACCTTTGTAGTCGTCGCCGTTATAGCCGTTGTTATATTTCTCGAAGGGCGCCTTCAGTCCGTTGAAACCGTGGGTCGCGGTTCGCAGCCCAACGATCGGCCCGCCGCGGTCTAGATAGTCAACGAAGTGTTGCATCTGATCCGCCGGCCATTTTTGGAACCGCGTGAAGAGGACCAGTAAGTCGGCAGTTTTCAGGCACTCAATGCCAGGAACATTGTTCGCGCCGGGCTGAATCTCTCCCTTGGCGTTCACGCCGAACACTACTGTGCACTTGAAACCGTGATGCTTGGCAAGAATTCTCGCTAGGGCAGGCAGCGTCTCCTCGCTGCGATACTCATGGTCGCTTGCGACAAAGACGATGTGCTTGCCCTTTCCCAAGTCGGCGTCGCCTTCAAAGACGATCGGTTCGGCGAACGCGGGCGAAGCGGTGAGAACCAAAGCAAGAAGAATCCAACGTCGCATGATGTAGCTTCCTGTGTTGTGTGTGGGCAGTTGGGCCAACGGGCGCTTTCAGTCTACCCACATTCCACTCCCTGCCACGCCGTGTGTCTAGGTCTCCGAAGGCAAGACGATCTACTCGAGCCCGCTGCCGTGATCAGTGACACGCAGATGGCTTTCAAGCCCTGGCCCCGCTGCCGCTGAATCTTCTTCCTTGCTCCGCTCGTGAGGCGAATCTCAGCCACTCGCCCGTGGCATCGGCTGGGTGCCTGCCTTAACATGGGGTGGGGTAGGGGGTTGGGCGATTTACTCGATAGGATTTGGGGCGGTGTCGGTCGGTTGCTTTTGGGTGAGGTGTCAATAAAGCGGTGAGTTCGCGCATCTGTTCCTAGGGTGAACGTTTGAACTCGTTTGCCCCCTACTGCTGGCTCCACCCTGCCGAGAGAGAATTGCCAGAGAATTTACTTCAGATGAGCTTGTTCTCTACTTTGTTCTTGGCCCACGATGGTTGAGCGTGGCGGTCCCAAACCCCACGAGTCGCGTTAGGACTGGATTTCCCCGTCTCGCCCGCCCTGAACCCGTTCCACAAGTTGGACTTGCCGAGCCTGATGGCCGGCTTTGCTTGGAGATTGGTATGAGTAGGATTTGCCAACTTTTTCTCGGTTTTCTCTTCTTCGTGGCGCCGGTTGGCGCCGGGATCGCAGCCGAGCAGGACAAGAAGGGGAAAGACAAGAAAGGGCGGGATAAGCAGGGCGTTGAGTTCTTCGAGAAGAAGATCCGCCCGGTTCTGGTGAAGCACTGCTACGAATGCCATTCCGCCGACTCCGAGGAGGTGGAAGGCGAGTTGGTCCTCGACACGCGGCAAGGGATCCGCAAGGGCGGCGCATCGGGCCATGCGGTCGTTCCAGGTAATCTCGGGGAGAGCTTGTTGATCAAGTCAATGCGTTTTGAAGGCGACTTTGAAATGCCGCCTGAGAACCAACTTCCGGAAAGTGTGATCGCCGATTTTTCGCGGTGGATCAAAATGGGAGCACCTGATCCGCGGGAAGGTAAAGCGCTCGCTCGCAAGGCGATTGATTTCGACAGCGCTCGCGAGTTCTGGTCGTTTCGACCGATCCGGAAGACTGCGGCTCCGAAGGTCAAAGACGCAGCGTGGCCGCGCAACGAGATCGACAATTTCATCTTGGCCGGGATTGAGGCCAAGCAACTTCAGCCGGGCGCCGACGCCGATCCGGTCTCACTGGTTCGCCGGGTCTATTTCGATCTGAC
>CAZWOU010000048.1:33005-38655 GCA_964635375.1 uncultured Pirellulaceae bacterium
AACGCTAGCCCAGGTCGACGAGTTTGTGGCGGACCCGTCCCCCGCGGCCATGAAGAAGTTGGTTGACCGCTTGCTTCAGTCGCCCCGATTCGGCGAGCGATGGGGCCGACATTGGTTAGACGTCGTGCGTTTTGGCGAGTCGACAGGGATGGAGAGAAACTTCACATTTCCCTATGCCTGGCGCTATCGCGATTACGTAATCAAGTCGTTCAACGAAGACAAACCGTTCGATCGCTTTATCACAGAGCAAGTCGCGGGCGATCTCTTGCCAACGTCGAATGTTGAGCAGCGGAACGAAAATATCATCGCGACTGGCCTTCTCGCGTTGGGCACGAAGTCCCTGAATGAGACGAACAAAGAGAAGTTTCGCATGGACGTGGTGGATGAACAGATTGACGTCACAACCCAGGCGTTTCTCGGCACGACTGCAAGTTGCGCACGATGCCATGATCACAAGTTCGACGCGATTCCGCAGAAGGAATACTATTCGCTGGCCGGCATCTTCACGAGCACCAACACGTTCTACGGCACGGGCGGCAGTCGAGGCAATCGTCAAGCTGGAAGGTTGCTTGCGCTCGGTCCAGACGGCGTCAGTCCCGCCGTCTCGAAAGCGAAGGGCAAAGTCAGCAAGGGTGCGAGTTCCAATGCGATCGCCAAACAGCTCAAGACGGCTCGACGCCGAGTCCTGGAACTGCAAAAGCAAGCCAAGAGGAATGCTGCCGCGAAGAAGAAGCTGACGGTCGCAGAGGCACTCGTCAAGAAACTACAGTACCGGCTGAAGCGGGGCGGACAAGAGGAAGCAACAGCGGCTAAACCGGCTGACAAGAACGCGATGCTGGTGATGGCTGTGCAGGATGCACCAAACCCCTCCGATACCGCGCTGCGGATTCGTGGAGAGGCTAATGCCCGTGGAGACGTAATACCTCGCGGATTTCTTTCGATTGTGAGTCACGGCGCCGTGCCGACGGTGAACGACGAGACGAGCGGACGGCTGCAATATGCCCAGTGGATGACGGCGAAGGACAACCCGCTGACGGCGCGCGTCGCCGCCAACCGGGTTTGGCAACACTTGTTCGGCCGAGGGATCGTTCCCAGCGTCAATAACTTTGGTGTGACCGGGACACCGCCGACCCATCCGGAATTGCTTGACCAGTTGGCTCGCGAACTCGTGGACAACAATTGGTCCATCAAGCACCTGATTCGCGTGATCATGTCCAGCCGAGCCTACCAGCTTAGCAGCGACTCAAACGTGAAGGCGCTCGCGGCCGACCCAGATAACAACCTCTTCTGGAAAATGAACCAACGACGCCTTGAAGTTGAGGCGATTCGTGACGCTGTATTGGCGACGAGCGGGCAACTGGACTTAGAACCTGCGGTTGGGTCGGTGGTTCAGAAGGTTGGTGACGGCGACATTGGCACAGGCATCAGTCCAAGTCGTTTCGCGGGAACCAGCTTTAAGCGAAGCGTATATCTGCCGATCGTCCGCGGCGCTGTTCCCGAGATGTTGCAAGTGTTCGATTTTCCCGATCCCAGCATCATTTTTGGGCAGCGTGAGGTAACCACCGTGCCGACACAGGCCCTTTACATGATGAACAGTTCTTTCATGATCGAGCAGTCTCGGCATTTCGCCGAACGAGTTTTGGCCGACGAGGGCATGAGCGACGCCGACCGGGTCGAGTTGGCTTACCGTTTGGCGCTCGGCCGCTCGCCGACGTCCGCCCAGTCGACAGGCGCCCTTAAATTCATCAAAGAGACAGCGGCTGCGGAGAATCCCAATGCTGAGATAAAGGCTTGGTTGCCGTTCTGCCAGACGTTGTTCGCCTCGTCGGAGTTTCGATACCTCGACTAGCGTCCCTGCAGCTTGACCGCCCACTCCCTCAAGATAGTAATAGAGGAATCGCCATGTTCGGAATGTCTCGACGCGAGATGCTCAAGGCTACGTCCCTCGGATTCGGCTCGCTAGCTTTCTCCTCGCTAACCCATCAGGCGTCGGCGAAGGACTTTGCCAGCCCGCTGGCCCCGAAACAGCCGCATTTCGCGCCCCGAGCTAAACGGGTGATTTTCCTTTGCATGCGAGGTGGTCCGTCGCACGTCGATACATTTGATTACAAGCCGTTGCTTGAGAAGCATGCTGGCCAGTCGCCAAACCAGGCGGGTTCTAAGGGTCCGAAGGGCCGTAAGTTGATGCCCTCTCCATGGAAATTTCCCCGGCATGGCGATAGTGGGCTGCCGATTTCCGAACTCTATCCCAACCTTTCAAAGCATGCCGACGACCTCTGCCTGCTGAACAGCATGCACACGGATGTGCCCAACCACCCACAGGCCCTCGTACAATTGCACACCGGCAATTTTCAGTTTGTCCGCCCGTCCGTTGGGGCTTGGGTGTTGTACGGTCTCGGCACCGAGAATCAAGACCTGCCTGGTTTCATTACGATCAAGCCGCCAGCTCGACTCGGCGGCGCTCAGAACTACGGCAGCGCGTTCTTGCCCGCTGTGTACCAAGGGACCAGAATCGGACAGCCTCGCCAGAATCTGAAGGACGTCAAGATTGGCAATATCGAGAACACGACCTACACGTCCAAGGTGCAACGCAAGCAAGTAGGACTGCTGCAGGCTATGAACCGCGGGTTCGCCGAAGACCATCCGTCCAATTCGCAATTGAGCGGCGTGGTCGAATCGTACGAGCTGGCCTATCGGATGCAGACTTCGATCCCCAAACTGATGGATCTGTCGGACGAAACGGAAGAAGCACTCAAGCTCTACGGCGTCGGTCAGGGGGCTACGGATGATTTTGGTCGGCAATGCCTGATGGCGCGGCGCTTTGTTGAATCGGGTGTGCGGTTCGTCGAGTTGACCCACGAAGGCTGGGATCAACACAAAGCATTGAAGGCTCGTCTGACGTCGAATTGCCGCGCAACGGACCAGCCGATTGCCGCTCTCCTGACGGATCTGCAACGCCGTGATCTGCTCAAGGACACGCTAGTCGTGTGGGGTGGCGAGTTCGGCCGCACTCCTTCCGTACGCAACGACGATGGACGCGACCATAACGCCACAGGATTTTCGATGTGGATGGCTGGCGGCGGATCAAAGGGCGGCATCCGCTACGGGGACAGCGGCGACTTCGGGATTGCAGCTGAGGTTGACAAGTTCCATGTCCACGATCTTCACGCCACCATGCTTCACCTGCTTGGGTTCGACCACACGCGCCTTACCTTCAAGTACGCCGGCCGCGACTTCCGCCTGACAAATGTTTCCGGGCGCGTTGCCCAAGCCGTTATTGCTTGACCTCGTGGCGCTACTTTGCGATGTACGGCGCCACTGCGGAGTGTGTCGGCGGAGTGTGCCTGCGGAGTGTGCCTGCGGAGTGTGCCTGCGGAGTGTGCCTGCGGTGTGTGTCGGCGTCATTGCTGGAATGCGTGTTCCTTCTGGCCCTCGTTCCCGCAGTAGATGCACTGCGACCGACGCTTGTTAAGAACTCGCCCGCATTGGCTGCACGGGTTGCCCGCGCTGCCCATCTTTCCGTCGGCCTTGCCGTCGCGAAGGTCGATCTCGTTCACTTTGGCGATCAGTTCTTCTTCCGTCACGCTAGTGCGGTCCCGAAGGATTTCCCACATCGCCTGACACGTCAGCGCGAGGGAATCGACCTTGTCTTCCAGGTGCCGAAGGGTGTGGGTGACATTGAGCGCCTTTGACTCGGCGCGCGAGGCGGTCGTGTTGGCGCTGTTGATCCGACTCTGTTGGTAGATTTCCCAAAACATGGCGTTTTCTCCTGTCGTTCATGCGGGCCGATAAGAGGTGAACACTCAGCTCGCCTCCAGATTGCGACGCTTCTCATGCTCTGGCCTGACGGTCTCTGTCCCTGGGTTGAATTGGTCCCAGGGTTGAATCGTGGCTCGCCGGCATAGCCGCTCGGTGCGTAGTCACATGATAGCAATTCTCGCCGCAAAGTGGCTCTACTTAGGTGGAGCTGAAACATCGCTGCTCCGTGAGGCGACGGGCGTCCTCTATCGGAAGTCAGCGAGTACTTTTGGACTTCGCCGAGCCTGTTGCGAGGACATGCGGAGTAACTCGCCTGGAATGTGAGGCCTCTCCTAGTTATTTCAGCGGTCGCTTCTCTTCGCCGGCCGCCGACCCGAGCGCGCCCCACGCACCATAGGGGCTCTCGGCTGGGCCATTGGCGAGTTGCCGGCCCAACAAGGTTGGGTGTGTCGCGTCGCCTGCATCGACGTTCTCGGATATGAACCTGACAGATCCGTCAGCGAGCGCCGCGTTAGCGCCCGCCGGGTGTCGGCTGCCGACGGAATAGATCCCATCCGCCGCGTACCGCCCCTCCACCGCGCAGCTGGGACTATTTGGAGGCAAGACAGTGTTGACGAGCCCAAAACTGGCCGCGCCGTCGGCCCAACGTCCGCCTCGCCCAATCTGGCCGACCTTCACGTTCGACGCGTAGTACTTTGGACGTCGTGGATCGAGGGTGCTGATGCACAAGCTTGGATTGTCCAAGACGTCTGCGGATCTAAAGGTTGCAACTTGCCCTGTGACCAAGGATCCCAACGGCGAACCGATTTCCGCCATTGCAATCGTGTTGCTTGTGCCGTCGGTAATGTCTTCTAGACGGGTAGTTCGGCCGCAGGCGAACGCACCGCGAAGAACCGTGTTGGGGCCGTGAATGTTGCGAGCCATGTCTCCGATTGAGAAGGCGTAGTTCGTCTGCCCGAACCCGGTCTCGTCGCACTTGGCGGCCGACGGGCATCGAAGAATGGGTAATTCAGCTGCCCAAGGTTCGTATGCTGATATCCAAGGCGCCGGACCCATTGCCGGATAAGCAATCCCGCTCGCTCTCGCCGGCGTCGAAATCTGCTTCCACAAGGACTCACGCTCGATCAGTGGCAGTAGAGCAACCAAACCACTCAGGCGGTCCGCATTGCCCTGGATCGGGCCGTCGTCCGCACCGGTTCCGCCCATAGCTGATGGGAAATGCTGATGGGCATCGTGGTACATATGTAACGCAAGCACGAGCTGTTTCAGGTTGTTCGTGCACTGCATTCGCTCGGCGGCGCCGCCTGCATGTCGAACTGCCGGCAGCAGGAGGGCTAGCAGCAGCACAATGACTGCTACCACGACCAACAATTCAACCAACGTGAATCCACCGCGTCGCGATTGTTTTTTCGGCACCGCCGCCAGTACTGGGACGCTCATTGGGTGACCTCTTCAGGGACTTGAGGAATAAGACGTGTCGGTGCACATGCTCGAGTGTTTCCAAACCAACGGCAAGTTTCGTAGATCAAGAGCGGAGCAAGCCAGCTGAACCAAGCGTTAAGACGGTAGAACCAATCTGAATCGAGCTGCGACACGATCGCCGCGCCGGATATGAGACGCAGCAATAATGGCGAGACGAGCAGAATACCGTCGCAATCGGGCGTCCCGTACGGCAAACACGAGGCATCCCGCTGTGGCGATGGAGAGCGTGGCGAGCCCGGCGCCGGCAACCGGGCCTGCAAACGCATACATCGACATGAACAGGCCGCTCGGCGCTACTACGGCAAGTACGATTACTGCTTGCAATCGCCCCGCATAACGGTGTATACCGCCCTGCTGTGATCGGCGGCCGCTGAACAACAAGAACATCGCCGCGATCAGGGACACTGGG
>CAZWOU010000048.1:38665-39345 GCA_964635375.1 uncultured Pirellulaceae bacterium
AAGTATGAGCGATACTCGTATAAGATCGAGAGAAATACCTTCAAGAACAACGCCGCAGCTGCAAACAGGACGATTGAGCGGAGTCGGCTCAATCGACGTTGCCTCTCGATTTCGCTTACTCTGTTGAGCAACAAAGCACGCCTCCAACATACTCGCAACCGCGACGACGACAAACGAGCAACGAACAGATGCGGGCGCGATCGATACCGTGAAAAATGCCAGCAGGATCTTTCATTTCCACCACGCCCTAGCGGTCATCATAATGCTTGCCGGGCGCGATCGGCAAGCAATGCCACATGAGCCATGGTTGCCGCCGGCGGTGGCCAACTAGGGAAACTCGGCCCCGCTATTGCCTCTTGTTAGGGACCCCATCCTATTCCTGCGGCCGCTTCAAGCGTCCCGCCTTTGTTCCTGCTAGGATCTTGAAGCTAACGGAAGACGATGACTCAAGGAGAATTGCGATGAAGTCGACGGTTTGTCTCTCTTCAGTGGTCACCAGCGTAATCTGTTTGGCTCTCGTTTCCGCCCTGTATGGACAAGCTGCAGAGGGGCAAGCTGCGCCCAAGCAAACCAGTGGCCGAGTCGATGCTTTGCCTGTTGAGCCGATCGAGATTGGAACCGTACCTCAGTTCGTGTTCGACAACTTCATCGTTGATAACCACTGGGCGATCAAATACAAA
>CAZWOU010000049.1:0-11243 GCA_964635375.1 uncultured Pirellulaceae bacterium
AAACATGCCGGGGACGGCAAAACGGATCGCCGTGTCCTTCTACACGAAATGCATGATCTTCGAGTCGGTGAAGGAAATCGACATCGAGATGGGCGAATCCAACATGTTTGTGCCGATTCCTGGCGATGACGCGTTCACGACTCTCGCCTGGGTCGTCGCGGGCCTCGTCGTTCTGGGTATATTCGTTTTTTCCAGACGTGAGTACTCGAACTGAGCCGTGGAGCTCCAGCCCAGGGAGAAGAGACTGTGGTAGCCAACCTGCGATTTGCATTGATGACTGCATTGGCGATCGCCTTCTGCGGTGCAGCGGTGGTTGCGGACGAGCCGCGGCCGTTGGCGACGATTGCCGTCATTTCCAACCCATACATAACCACGCTCCCGGCCAACGAGATTCTCGACGAGCGAGGTTCGCTGCGAGACTTTTTGGCCACGACGGCGGCACCCAGTCTGGAGAAAAGCATCCAGTTGGTCAACGCTTTGAAGCCAGATGCGTTCGTGGTTCTCGGCTCGCTGACCTGGAGCGGTTCCGAGGCGGATTTCGAGGCGATCGAGAATCAGTTGAGCGCCGTCACTACGCCGTTGATGCTGATTCCCGGGCATCGAGACCGCCAGGCGGATTCGTTCGAGGCCTACCGCCGACGGTTCGCAAGCCGCGACGTCTCAAACAGCATAAGGTCGGTCAGTGGCGTTGAGCTGGTATTCGCCAACGACCTGCACGGCAGCCCCGATGAGTCTGTTGAACGGATGGGCACACAACTTGCCACACGGGACTCGAAGGCCGTTGTGGTGTTTGCCGGAAAGGAGTCGGAGTTTGCGCGTTCCAAGCTGACGCCGACCCACCGTTTTTGGGAATTCGTCGAGCAACACAAAATCGCAGCCCGGTTCGATCCGACACGCTATGCACACCGTACGCTCTATGAGAAATCGCTTCCCATCTGGACGGTGGGCTCGTCAGCTTGGTCTGCTCGCGGTGCAGTGACGGTGCTGCGGGTTTTTGCCGATCGAGTCGATATTGCGGAGGTGAGAAATCTCGATGAACTGACTTTCAGTCTCTCGGTCCCCAACCCATTCAGCAAGCCTCGATTGAACACAGCCGAGCAAGACGAGTATGAGAGCCCCAGCTACACGGAGAATCTCGCCAAGCGACCCGACTTCACTTTCGCCCTTGTTTCCGACCCCCAATTCGATCGCGAACGAGGTCGTGAAATGCTCATCCAAAAGGCGAAAAACTCGATAAGCGAGCTCAATCGGCTCAAACCAGAGATCGTTCTGGTCGCAGGCGATTTGGTGAACAATAACCTGCCGGAAGAATGGAAGATCTTCAACGAGGTGTTCGCGGAACTCAAGCCGAGACGGATATTGGTTCCGGGGAATCACGACGTGCTGTTCAACTACGACTTTGTCGAATCGTCATACGCCTCTGCGCCTCAGAAGAAGCCAGAGTATGCAGCCAAAGTTAAGCAAGCTCTTGAAGCGGCGGCCAAAGAGGGGCATACCGGGCCGACCGCGCTATTCGAGAAATACACGGGCAGCAGGCCCCGCCAACTGGTCGAACATCGCGACTGCGCGTTCGTGACGACTCCGTTGCTGACTTTGCGAGCCGATCCAGCAGAGATCAAACACTTGCGAGAACATCTCGAGGAGACGGGCAAACATCGGCACGTCTTCGTTGTTTCACACTATCCTTCGCTGTCCGCATTTGGAAACAACGTGCAACCTCAACTCGGCGGCACAGAGATCTTGGGACTGCTTCATCAGCACCGAGTCACCGGGTTTCTGTTCGGGCATCGGCACCGAAATGGGTTTCAGATGCATGAACGCACAGCCCATGTGCTCACCGACAACATGGGCAGCATTCATCTGTTTCATGTTTTTCCGGACCGCGTTGTGGTCGGCCGAAAACAAGTTGGCGCCGCCCTCTATGAAACGCTCACGATTCCGTCCTCGCGATAAGGCGGACCTTGGTCGAAAGGCGGTCCGATTCAGGGCTTGGGGGCCGCACCGCCAAGCTTCTTGACCCACGGCTTTGCGAGGTCTAGCCGGTACATGACTTGGTTGTAGTCGTAATGCGGCGTGGAAGTCGGGTTGCCGGAGAACATCTTTGTGTATGTGCCCTCGAAGTAGATGAATCGTCCGTCTTGCTGGGCCAACATCGGATGCTGTTTGGGGTTGTAGAAGCTGTATCGATCGTGGGTAACGACCTTGATCGCGGGTGACCACGGGCCCTCCGGCGCCGGCGCTTCCGCGTAGTAAACTTCGCCTAGCAATGACGACTCGCCACCCGCCTCCAACGCGATTATGGTCCAACGAGAGCGGAATTCGTTCCAGGCAATTGAGGCGCCGTGCACATTCACTTTTCGCCCCGATTCGAATTCACTCAGCTGAAACGTTCGTTCCGTCGGCTTGAGCAGTGACTCTCGGATCAGCGTGCGCTCCAGGTTCGCGTTGGGCGGAATCGTGTCCCGCTTCCAGCTCCATTTGAGCTCGCCATTGTCTTGTCGCTCGACTTGATAGTCATCTTTTCGGCTTCCCGAAGCCAAGTAGGTATAGGATTCGTACTGCGACGAATCGACCAGAGCCTCAGCCGTCGCCCGAACTCGCAGCAGCGCCAAAGGGCTGTTGAAGTAGACGTACTCTTGCCCGCCGATTTTCGTTTTCAAAGGGTGGCCGCTCGGCCAGGCATGATCGCTCGCGTCAAGCGTTTTCACTTTGCGGAAAGCTTGAAGACTGTCGTCGAATTCGACAATACCTCGCTCGTAGATCGAGAGCGGCGGCTTGACTTTGACGTACATCGCGAACATCCGCTCGCGGTCGCCGTGTTTGAGGACAACGAGCCCATTGATCCAAGTCGGCCCAGGACCTGGCATCTTACAAGTCGGCTTGGCGAACCCATCCGCGGCTTTGAAGTAGGTCAGGTCGACGCCCGTACTGGGATCGAGCCCTCCATCGTTGGGGAGTTGAGAGACGGCGCCAGGCACATGGAAGTTGCCCAGCGGGTACTTGGGGCGATTTGTGTCTCCCCAGAACCAGTAGATCTGGTTGCGGTAGACGGCGTTCACGACGCTGTCCGATCCGTACACTTTGGCGTTTACGAGCGGTTCTTTGATCGGCGATTCCTGCCCAGCCAAGATGGTGTCGCGGTAGATATCGCCGCCCGTGACGCGATATAGCCGCTCGGCTCGATTCAGCCGTCGAACACGAACCACTGCCGACTGGCCGGCCTCGACGACCAGCCGCACTCCGCGATAGCCAAACCCGTCGGCACTCGCTTCGTAGCCATGGCTGGCAACGCGGAAGTACACGGTCAGGCCCTGCAAAGCTGGTTCCCGAATCGCAATGCTGCCCGCCGAATCGCTCCAATAGCTGACGTTGTTGACCGTCTTCAACTCAACCAAGGGCACGCCGCGCTCTGTTTCTTGGTCGATGACCCGCACATGGAATACGTCGCTTGCCCGCGCGGCGTCCGCTTGTGAAAGAACCGAGCTGATCAGAGCGGCTAGGACGAATCCACCCATCCCGGGGGAGCGACGATTCGATGGCTGGTCAGACGCGGTTCGATACATGAGCTTCCCTCGCCGTCTCGAGTAACTGGGTTGTTGCTCCCGTCCGGCACATATTTGGCGCCGGGTTGCGTTCGCTTTACTTCGCGCGTTCGTCTGATGAAGATGATAGACTGTCCCTCGTCGAAAAAAAACGCTCAATGCGCGATTTGTGCCGCTATCGGAGAACGCACTTGTCGGGGCAGTTGTTTGTTTCCCTACTACTTATTGTTATTGGAACCTCACGCATGCCGGAAGAACTCCCATCGAACCAAGTAAACCGTCGCCAAGCCCTCCGCAACGTCGCCGGCGTCGCCGCTGGGGCTGCGGCCATTGGCTCCTTGGCGTCTCAAGCGGCCCGCGGCGCTGCTCCAGCGCGAGCGACGAAAGGCCGCATCAACCAGTCGATCGTGTTTTGGTGTTTCAATGCGGCGGGCGAGAAATGGAGCCTGGATAAGACTTGCCAAGTCGCATCGGGACTCGGTTGCAAGTCGGTCGAACTGGTCAGTCCGGAAGATTGGAAGACGTTGGAAAAACATGGGCTTGTGTGCGCCATCGCGCCGAATGGGATGCCGGGCGCGCCGTTCATGAAGGGTTTCAACAATCCCGCCTATCACGAGGAAGTTATTGCGAGAACGAGGACCGCGATTGACGCCGCCTCGGCTGCCGGATTTCCCAGTGTGATCGCCTTCACCGGCTTCAAGTGGCGGGATGCCGACGACCCTAAGAGCGGCGAGATCACGCCCGAGGAAGGCGCTGCCAACTGCGTTGCTGGATTGAAGTCAATCGCGTCCTACGCTGAGAAGAAAGGCGTTACCATCTGCCTGGAGCACCTCAACTCTCGCGACGATAGTCATCCGATGAAAGGGCATCCGGGCTATCAGGGCGACGACCTCGACTATGTTGGCGACTTCTTGCGAAAGGTCGGCTCGCCTCGCGTCAAACTGCTGTTCGATATCTACCATGTGCAAGTCATGAATGGCGACGTGATGCGACGAGTTGAACAATACAAGGACATCATCGGGCACGTGCATACGGCAGGCTGTCCCGGTCGAGGCGAATTGGACGACTCGCAAGAGATCTACTATCCGCCAATTATGAAGAAATTGATCGACATCGGTTACCAAGGATTTGTCGGGCAAGAGTTTATCCCGACCGGCGATCCGCTTGCTGGGTTGCAGCAGGCCGTCTCGGTGTGCGACGTTTGAGTTCGCTTTCAACTTGCCGCGACGTCATTTGAGCATAGGTCTATTCTTGGCTCTTTGGCGTCGCGTGTTTCGGCGCTCCCTCCGACGCGTGGGTCTCGATCGTCAGCGCCATCACAATGGGCGAAGATTGGTCTGGTCCTTTGACAAGCTCAATCGCCTTGATGGCCTGGGCTCGCCCCGGCGTCACCGATAGGTAGCGAATCTGCTGTCCTCGCAAGGGGAAGGCGAATTCCGATTGGGGAACGTCCACTCGCCGAATGTAGTCGGCAAAGTGGATTCCGTTCTTCAGCGAATGATCTTCCACTTTGCCGTCAGCGTAGCGAATTCGCACGATCATCGAGACGCTGTTCTTCGAGGCATAGGGGAAGCCCCAACCGCTGACGCCGCTAAGGAAATGCAAGGTCTTGGCCAGCCCGCTGTATGGCAGGCTTACGGATTTGGGCATAGTCCGGCTGACGGCTCCGAGTGGTCCATGCAACAGAACGATGTTGGGAGTTTCGCCCCCTTGGGGGTCAATTAAGCGAAACGGCACGCCCCGGAACGCCTTGGGCTTCCAATCGGGAAAGATCATTCTCTCGACACTGGCCTGTTTGCTGAAGAACATCCCGCGGTCCGATGCGATTGTCGCCGCCTTGCTTAGGTCGACAGGAAGAAACTGGCCGCGCTCCGTAAGGAACTCAAGCAAATCGGAAATGTCTTTGGTCGTCACCAGCTTCTCGAAGCCCTCTGGCATCAGCGACTTGGGTGAGGCGACAAGCTCATCGATGTCTGCTCGCAGGACGACAATCTTCTTGCCCTCGGCATCGAACAGTTCAATCGCCGTTCTTGATTCCGCAGCAAGGAGTCCCGTCAGTACGCGACCATCCGCGGTGACAACCGAGTAGACGCGATAGTTGCCTTCGACGTTCCGGCTTGGATCAATGATGTGGGTGAGCAACTCAGCCTTGCTATGGACGGCCATACCGGTCAAGTCTGGCCCAATCGCGGCGCCCTCGCCTGCATAGACGTGGCATTTCGCGCATTGTTTAGTGAAGACGATCTTCCCAGCATCGACGTTGCCAGTCTTCTTCGTGAGTACAAGCAATTGCTCAAGCACTTTCTGGCGATCGGGATCGGGCAACGCCCCGTCTCGCTTCAGCATCGTCCGCGAGCGTTTGCGAATAGCCTCGCTCGGATGCTGCGACAACGACCGACGTTGGTCCAGGGTCAGATCGCCCAACGGGACAAGGCCGCGATCGATCCCATCAAGCAGCGCCGTGGTCGACTTGGGTCTGCCGAGCAAGACGCTGACGGCGTGCCGACGAGTTTGCGGAGTCAGGCTGGCAAACCGCTGAACGAGAGATTGGCCAACAGCTCCCGCCTCGCTCCGCCTGAGCGCATTGACGATGCCCACAGCCAATTCCGGCGGCGATTGAGGCTGCACGCGTTGCAGCATGGAGACGACAACGTCATCATTTCGAACTCGCAGGTCGATCAGCTGATTGGCGGCCCGCAAGCGATTCTTGATGCTCAGTTTGCCGTCATCTAGCTGCCGAAACAAAGCCGCCGAGATGCGTTCGGCGTAGGCCTCGAATTTCTCGATCCGCCAAGCCTGTGCGAGTTTCAGCAGCACGCCTTGTTGGCGAGCGTCCAGTCGTTTCATGATTTGCTCGAGACCCGCGTTGAGCTCAGGCCGTTGAGGCATAAGTTTGTCGCTCGGCCAGCCCCGCGACATTCCGCCGATGACCGACTCCGCTAGATCCACATGGGCTCGACTTAGGCTAGAGGCGATCGCGGCGGCTGTTTCCGCCGGCTCCTGCCGGGCAACGTGTTCAGCGATCAACTCAGCTGCCTGTTGTTGGCGGACGTCAGGAGCATTCGTTGACTTCGCCAACGCTGTCAGGACTGACTTGGAGTTTGTCGAGGCAGCGCTTACGGCGGCTTCGAAGATCCAGCGATCACCCGCCGGTTGCAAGTCGGTTAACAGTTTGGCAATTTCCGCGCCGGCTGGCTGCGACGCCGGCAAGTCCGCTAATGCGAGCAAGCTCATTAGCCGGACTTGCGGATTTGCATCCTCGAGCAACCCAGCGGACAAGACCGCTTCGGTTGACTCGATGGTTCGCGGCAACACCTGCACCGCATTTCGGCGTACGCCCGCGGACGGGTGCCTGAGAGCGCTGATCACGGCGCTTGCCGCAGTCGGATCGGCCCGTTTCAGAGTCGTCGCGTTCAGAGCGCCGATCCCCTCAAGCGTCCAGAGTGCGTGAATAGCTCCGACGTTGAGTCCAATTTCGTCGACGGAGCGATCGTTCACCAATTCGATCAGTTGCGGTACGATGTCGCTCCGCCCTCTCTCGACGAGCAGTCGTTGGGCGTGCAGGCGCCAAAGCATGGTCGGGTGCTTCAGCGCGGCGACAAGCTCTGTCGACTTGGCTCCGTGTAGATTGATCGTCTTGGCTGGCTGCCGCGTCGCATCGGCTCCATCATAGACAACGCGATAGATTCGGCCATGTTTCTTGTCTCGCAGTTTTGTCTCATAGGCACGGCCTGTTCCCGTCTCAAATCCGCGCGGCGTCGGATTGTGTTGGACGATGAAGTTGTACCAATCAAGGATCCAGACGTTGCCGTCAGGCCCAACTTGAGACATGATCGGCGCCGACCATTCGTCGTCGCTCGCCGCGAGATTGAATGGGCTCGTCGAACGGTAACCTGCGCCGTCAGGGCTCAAGACGAACACGCCCACGAGATGCCCGGTCGGCCCGTTCACAAACGCAGTTCGATTCCAATATTCCTGCGGATAGTTCCGCGCCGTGTAGAGCGAGTGTCCGGCTGCTGCCGTGTACCCGCCGTGTTGATCCACCTGCCGAACATTCTTGGTGATCGGATCAAAGAGGTGGTTGTCGGCGATGGAGCCCAGAACGAGCGACGGCGTCCAGCCGGCAACGCGTTCGTAGTACCGATTAGGAATCGGCAAATGGACGCTGGGGTTCCGGTTGGCCGTGGAGCCGAAAACGACGCCCTCTTCGCTGATTCCCAGCCCCCACGTGTTGTTGTTCGTGGAACGCAGGAATTCGATCTCAGACCCATCCGGTTGAAATCGAAAGAACCCCATTCGAAATCCCTGCTGTTCAACTCCTTTGACGACCGGTTTCGAGAAGTTGTAGCCCTGCATCGCCCAGATCCGGTTGTCCAACCCGTATTGAAAATTGCTCACGCCGCCGTGGGTATCGCCTTGGCTCCAGCCGGTCATGAGGACGTTTCGCTGATCGGCCACATCATCGCCGTCGTTGTCCTTCAAGTACAAAGTCCGTTCGCCATCTTGAAGAATCAGGCCGCCTCGATAGAAAGTCATCGTTGTCGGGATGCTCAGCTTGTCGGCAAACACGGTGAACTTGTCCGCTCGCCAGTCGCCGTCGGTATCCTCGCAAATTCGAATTCGATCACGGCCCTGGCCGGTCGGCTTTAGCTCGTTCGGGTAGTCAACCGTTTCGGCAACCCATAGCCGGCCGCGATCGTCCCACGCCATGCAAATGGGCTTGCCGCCCAGATCTGGCTCGGCAGCAAAAAGTTCGACGTGAAAACCCTGGGGCACGACGAGGTGTTTTAGCGACTCCTCCGCCGGCAGCGGCAGCTGCATTTTCGACTTCGGCTTGCCTTGCACGCCCCATTTCGACCCGGGCGTGTAATCGGGGATCTCGTTGCCGACATCGCGGTATCCAAACGGTTTGAGATCTCCGCGAAGGGCGGTCATTTTGGGTACCGGAAACGGTCGATCGTTGAGGTATTCGCCTGCTTCGGAAGGATCGCCTCCAGCCGCCCAGCGGATGCCGCGTTCGATCAGATTCTGGAAACCAGGATTGCCCCACGTTCGCTGATCATGCCCCCACGCGGTGTAGAAAACTCGCCCTTCGCCTTGAGTCCTCACCCAAGTCCACGGTTCGCGATCGTCGGAATTGACTCGGTAAGACAGTACTGTGCGGTTCTTGGTGTTGTGTTTGTGATGAACGTACGTCTCGTCCCAGCTTTCAAAACCGCCAAAATTCGCCATCAACGGATGATCTGGCTGTGCGATCTCAGTGCGAAAGACGCCGACCCCGTGTCGTTGAAACTGGGCGCCCATTAACTCGACCATTTTCGGCGAGTTGCGAAAACAAAACGAGGCGCAGTGAATCGGCGCGAAACCGCCGCCCTGCTCGACGAAACGAAGCAACGCGTCAGCTGGGGCCGCGTCGATCGAGTCGATGTTGGCGTATAGCAAGACCACGTCATAGTGCGACAGTCGTTCACTGTCTAAGTCCGCAACGCGGTTCGTGTAATCGACTTGAATCCCTCGCTTCGCCAAGACAGGGCGCAGTTGGAGGTAGCGCTCCTTCGGGCGATGATGCCCGTTGTCTCCCAGAAACAACACGCTTAGCTTTTCGGCGCCATGGGTGGGTGAGACGAGTAGCGAGAGCGAGACGAGTAGCGAGAGCGAGACCCACGCCATCGTGAGTCCACGAGAACATCGCATCAACATGGGCGAATTCCTCTTTAGCTGGCTGCGACTTAGCTGGCTGCGGTGGTCAAGCTTGAGTGAACTCGGGCAAGCGAACAATTTCGCCGCCTTTGAGTGCCGACTCGTGAGCGCAGATGCCAACGCACGTCCAGTTGGCGCTTGTGACCGCGTTCGGGCGAGGATCGCGATCCTCAAGCAAAGCGTTAATGAACTCGTTGACCAGGTGCGGGTGGGAGCCGCCGTGGCCGCCTCCCTGCACAAAGGAAAGGTGCTCGGCGTCGTGGATCTCTTGAGGCAGCGTGAACCGGCGGATTTCCTCGGGCAGCAAGTGGGCGAAGTCGGGGACCTCCACCTTCTCGGGGATTTCATGTTCGGGTTTCTTTGCTGTGTGAATCACATGCGGCTCGTTCTCGATCAACGTCCATTCGAAACTTTTCTTATCTCCGTAGACGTCAAAGCTCTCCCGGTATTGCCGAGCCACATCGTAGAGGAAACGCCAAATATGGGCCGTCAAGTCGCTGTCCTTCAACTTGATGTGGCAGCTCTCGACGGCGAAACGGTTCCCCGACTTCTGGGCGATGTCCTCACGAACTTCACCGGATCCGAAACAGCTAACGTATTCAGCCAAGCCATCGACGAGACCCAAGCAGGGGCTGACGACATGGGTGGCGTAGTGCATGGGAATCATCCGCTCCCAATAGTCGGGCCAGCCGTCCATGTCCTGCGGGTGCGAGGCCGCGAGATGCTGGATCTTGCCGAGTTCGCCCCGCTCATAAAGGTCTTTGATGAAGAGATACTCGCGACTGTAGACGACCGTCTCAGCCATCATGTACTTCAAACCGGTTTCGCGCACTTTCTCGACAATCTGACGGCATTCGTCGATCGTCGTCGCCATCGGAACCGTGCACATCACGTGCTTGCCCGCTTCCAACGCCTTGAGCGACATCCAGGCGTGATCGGGAATTGGGCTGTTGATGTGCACGAAGTCGACCTCGGGGTCGGCCAAAACGTCGTCGTAACTGGCAAACCGTTTCTCGATTCCAAACTGGTCGCCCGTCTTGTTCAGTTCGGCTTCATTCCTTCGGCATATCGCATAGACGTTCGCTGCCGCATGGCTCTGGTAAATCGGGATAAACTCAGCGCCAAACCCCAGGCCAATCATGGCTACGTTTACCGTCTTGCTCATCAATCTTCCTTTCCAACTAGTCCAACCATTTGATCTCAGCCCGAGGCTCAGTTTAGCAGGGTTTTCGCTCTGCGGTTTGCAAGTGGGCGTGAATTCAGCCCGGGCTGTGGACGACGGGGCATGATTCGGGGTTCGATCGAGCCCATCAGCGGATCGCGGTCGGTGTCCTGCTTCTAGGTTTGCCAGCAGCGATCGCGCCAATTGACTCAAATGCAACGATCGGTGGCGCTTGTTTTCGGCAGTGAGACTACAATGGCGGCGTCTCGACGTATCAATGATGATGCAAGGAGGATCAGATGCCGTTGTTTCGTGGTCGCCTGTGCTTGATCATTGGGCCGGCGCTCTTGCTGGGCGTAGCTTACGAGGTTTTTCTCGGCCACCGGCACGACTACACAGGGCACTACGCCGCCGGCTATGGCGCGTCACTCGCCGCGACCATGCTGTTGTTCAAGACGCTCCCTTCAGACCAATTCCAGCGGCACGGCATGCGGGCCATACTTCCCGCGACGACGATCTACATCCTCATGGGAGTGGTCACCGAACTAACGATCTTCAACGTGGCTAAGTTTGACGAAATCGATTTCTTCAATCAGAGTCTTGGCGCTGTCCTGGCAGGCGCTGCGGCGATTTCCTTTTGCGGAACCAAGAAACCGCCGGACCGCTTGCTTCGGGGGGGCGCGCTTGTCGGCATCGTGTTCCTTCTTCTCGGCGGCGTTTTGTCAGTTGCCTAACTGAGAATCGCATGCCAGCGATTTTCGCATTTCGCGCTGGCCGAGACCTGCCGCGATTCCAAAACGAGAATAGTATCGCAAAAGATGGGGACTTGTCCTTTGCTC
>CAZWOU010000049.1:11253-39147 GCA_964635375.1 uncultured Pirellulaceae bacterium
TTGCTCAGATTGCTGAATCCCGTTTGTCTGCTGCTCGTCGGCGCCCTGCTCGCGGCCGGTAATCTGTGGTGCGCGGCTCGACGCTCGACCGTGCCGCTCGCGTTGGACGTCTGTGTCACCGGCAAGCGAGTCCTGACGGAGAAGCATCCTGGAAGCGACGACGTCTACATGCTCGACACTGAGGACGGATCGGCGTTGCAAGTCGATCAACAGGTCTTCCTCGCTGTGACCAAGGGCAGTCGGTTGCGAAAGGCGGCCTGGTCGACAAGGCTTGAGCACAATGGCCAGGCAATCCAATTGGCCTATTCGCGTGACTATGACGGTCTCACGAAGGTCATGCTCGTCGCCCTAGCCGCTATCGCTGGGACACTTTTGACGGCACGCCTCATGTGTCGTCAAGACCGTTCGGAAAGTCGAGAGGGGCGGGCCAGTCTCGAGGAAGCCATTCGGCTTGCTACCAGCCAGCATGGCGCAACGTTGGACGAGCTCTCCCGGCGCCGTATGACGCTAGTCCTTTTTCTTCGGCACTCCGGCTGCACGTTTTGTCGCGAGGCGTTAGGCGACTTGAGGAGCCAACGGGACATGTTGCGGAGCCAGGATATCGAAATCGCCATCGTCCACATGGATGTTCCCGGCAGAGTTGACGGCCTATTCGCCAAGTACGACTTGGGCGACGTTCATTGTTTCAGCGACCCTGACTGCGTGTTGTATGATGCCTTTGAGATCGAGCGAGGCGCGCTCCTGCAGGTTCTGGGCCCTCGCGTTTGGTGGCGAGGCTTCTTTACGGCGATCGTGCGGAGGCACGGTTTCGGACGAATTGCGGGCGACATCTTTCGCTTGCCCGCGGTCTTTCTTCTCAAAGATGGGAGGCTCGCGGCAGAGCGGCGCGCCAAATCGCCCTACGAGCGGTTGGCGTTCGATTCGCTCGTTTCCGGAGCTTCCACCAGCGATTTGCCTCGGCGTCCGACGAAAAGCGGGGCCAACGGCGAGGGTGACGGCTAAATGGGCAGCTTGGCGCCTGGCTCGCCCCCCACTCTTCCTCGTTTCCCCAACTATTGTGTAACGGCAGGGGTCTTGCTGACCACTGATGCATAATTGGCCCATTGCGGTCCGATAGGTCTGAAATCATTTGACAGCGTTGGGCGGTTGCCCATAACCTTATCGGACTGAAGATTCATCAGTCGGGCATCTCGCACTTGCGACGCAAGTTTCCACAGATGGGAGAGACAGACGTGGTCAGACGGCAATGTTTAGTGTGGCTTTGCGGATTGATCCTGGCATCGCCCGTGTTGGCGGAGACCCTCGACGAACGTCTCGTCTCTGAAAACAAAAAGGCGGGGGTCAAAGCGTCCCCTGTGTCGATCATCGATGATCTGGCTTTCATTCGCCGAGCGAGCGTGGATTTGATTGGACGAATCCCCTCCGTTGAAGAACAGGCGGAGTATCATGGATGGCCGGCCGAATCTCGTCGCCAACAGTTGATTGATAAGCTGATCGCCAGCGATCGCTTCGCGGATCGCTGGACGGCATTCTTCGGCGACATGTTGCGGATGCGCGGGAGCGCGCAGGGCGGGCCGGCACTAACCGCCTTTGTGCATAACGCCATCAAGAATGACATGCCTTATGACGAATTGGCCCGCCGGCTGATTTCGACGAACGGCAAGGCCAACAAGACGCCCGAGATCGGCTACGTGCTCGGCGACAATGCCGACCCGTTCGCTCTGGCAGCCGTGACGTCCCAAGTGTTCATGGGCGTGAGAATTGGCTGCGCTGAGTGCCACGACCATCCGTTCGACGTGTGGACTCAAGAGGACTTCTATGGAGTCGCGGCCTATTTTGGAAAGACTCGTCGTGTCGAGAGCCGACTGACTCGCGTGGTCTATACCACCGAAACCGACACCTCCGTTGTCCTGTGGCCGCCTGAGGGCACGGGCGACGCGGCGGAGCGGAAAACCGTGACGCCGACCTTCCCCTTTGAAATGCTCGACTCCAAAGCGACTCCGTCATTCATTGATCGTTTGGAAAGTTTGCTGGCTGCTCGGATGAAAAAACAGCAGGCCGTTAGCCAGGACGATGGACCGTCGATTGATGACTTGCTGGCCGACACCGCCGACAAAGCATCCAAACGAGCTCGCGGTCTCAGCGGTTCGGGCCTGGGGCTGCCGGGAGCGGCCAAGGACAGCCTCCGCAAGATTGACATCCAGGGCGCGATCTACCGCAAGAGCGATTTGCGAGCCCAGCTTGCTGAACTAGTCACCAGTCCCCGAAATACTTACTTTGCTGAGGCGTTTGTCAACCGAGTTTGGAAAGAGCTGATTGGTCGCGGGTTTGTTGAGCCAGTCGATGATTTCCGAGGCGACAACCTACCGAGCCATCCAGAAACGTTGCGATACATTGCCCAGGAATTTGTCGCCAACGGGCATGACATTCGGCATCTTGTTCGCATGATCATGATGTCGGATACCTACCAGCGGAACCACGCCCCCTTGGCGTCTAGCCTGGCGGAGCGAGTGGAGCTGGAGAATAACTTCCTGGCGACTGGCATTCGCCGTATGCTGGCCGAATCGCTGTACGACAGCGTGGTGACTGCAGGACACCTGTTCGAGCACAAGTACCCGGACGGCGCCAACCCTCGCGTCGTACAAGATCGAGTTCGCGTGATGGTCAGCGCGGGCGAGGTCGAGCCGGAGCCAGCCAAAGGCAACTTGGTTGCGCTGGTCAGCGGCGACGCAACCGGCAAGGCGATGACACAGCAAGCTGCAGCCGGTTCCGGATACGCTCTGGAAGACGCAATCGAGTTGGATTTTGATTCGCTTCTCACTTCAGATGACGAAGTCAACATTGAGCAGATGCAGGTCATGTCGAAGGAGGAGATTGAAGCTCAACGGATGGCGGAGGAACGCGTAAACCGGCGAGCTGGCGCCAAGTATGAGTATCGTATGGTCGAGAGGCGGTTTGATGATAATCCGAAATTCAATTCGTCTCTGAGAATGGCCTCGCCGGCGCCAGCGGGACACTTCTTGCGGGTGTTCGGTCAAACTTCGCGAGCCGAACTTGGCGAAGCTCGAAATCGCCTGCCCTCGATGCGGCAGTCCTTAATGATGCTCAACGGGCGCCTGACCAACGAAGCGGCCCGCGTCGGCCCCATGGAGCCAATCCACAAACTGGTTACCGGGTCCAAAGCAGATCTGAATAAGGCCGTCGAGTTGGCCTATCTTGAGATTCTTACACGGAAGCCCAGCGAGGACGAGGTTAAGGAGGGCATTGCGATGATCGGGGACGACCCGCTGCAGGGCATGCACGATCTCCGTTGGGTGCTGCTCAACTGCAATGAGTTTCGCTTCCTTCCCTAAGACTGTTTATACAACGAGACCGTCGAACGCCTGTCGGGTCGGCGGCGATAACGCCAGCAGAACAAGCTCAATCTTCGACTGAAGGAGTCGCTTCCCATGTCTTGCCTCGATTATCGAATGACCCGCCGAGCCATGATGGCCGGCGCCAGCGCCTCTATTCTCGGCCTCAACGTGCGGCAGTTGCTCGCAAACGCCGGGGCGGATCATCCAGCCAAAGCTGACCACGTCATCCTGTTTTGGAATGGCGGCGGGATGTCCCATCTCGACACCTGGGATCCCAAGCCAGGCCGGCCTGTCCAGGGGGAATTCTCGCCCATCAAGACCTCCGTTCCGGGGATCGAGATATCCGAGATCTTCCCCACATTCGCCAAGCAGATGCAGCACGTCGCCTTGATTCGATCCATTGCCGGAACGCAGGGCGCCCACGCTCGAGCCAGCTACAACATGCTGACCAGCTATCTGCCCGGCCCCATCGTCAACCCGGGATTTGGCTCGATCGTCGTGCATGAACGCAAATCGGATAGCGATCTGCCTCCCTATATCTCCATCAGTGGGCAAGCGCCTCAGGCGAGCTATTTGGGGCAAGCGTGTCAGGCCTATTACGTCGCCAGTCCGGGCGACCAGGACCCCTACCTCTCCTTCCCATCGGGAATTGCCGAGGTGCGAGGGAACAAGCGGCTTGATGTGTTGGCCAAGTTCAATAAGCGATTTGGCGTCAAGAAGAACAATGACGATCGACTGGGGTCCACGCAGACCGCGATTGATGACGCGGTCAAGCTGATGCGGAGCCCGGCGTTGGAAGCCTTCGACCTAACCAAAGCGCCCCAATCGACTTTGGATCGCTACGGCGACACGGCCTTCGGTCGCGGCGCGCTGCTCGCGCGTCGACTCGTCGAAAAGGGCGTCTCCTTTGTCCAGGTGAACCGCGGCGGATTCGACACCCACTCCAACAACTTCCCGGCCATGGAGAACCACGGTTTGACCATGGATCCGGCACTCGGTTCTTTGATCGAAGACCTCGCTCAAAGCGGAAGGCTTGAACGCACGCTCGTGCTGATGGTCAGCGAATTCGGGCGTACGCCGAAGATTAATACCAACGCGGGCCGAGACCACTGGTCTAAATGCTTCAGTTGCTTCATGGCGGGCGGCGGAATTCGCGGCGGACAAGTGATCGGGGCCTCGGATGAGGACGGCATGAGCCCGCACGAGCGACCGGTCAACGTTCCCGACCTGCACGCGTCCGTTTGCCACGCCTTGGGGATCGACCACAACAAAGAGGTGATGACGCCGCTGCAACGGCCTTTCAAACTTGTCGACCAGGGTGAAATCGTCAAGGAACTGTTCGTCTGAGCGGCAACCCGAAAGATCTCTACGGCCAGTCGCCTCACGGGCGAAAGCCGCAGTTGTCCATAGCCGTCTTTCGCTCGCGAGAGGCGTCACGCGCTACTTTCGCTCCGCGAAAGCTGACGTCAGTTGCGCGGTTGGTGTTGACTTGATCCGAGATTCCACGCCTTGGTGCGGCAGTTTTTTCCCGCCGCCGCACATTCACCCTCCTCGGGGCTTTTTTTGTAACGACAAGCACCTGTTTGTGACATAACCCTGTGACATCGCGAGTGGCAACGCTCGTGGCGCCGTATGCGGCGAAAGCAGCGGTTTATTGGCAAGGATGTCGTTTGCTGATTGCAACTGCGCTGCGACCGTCCCAAAATAGACGGTTGCGACCTACTTCGCCTCTCCCTCAAGAAACGCCGCCACCCAAGAAACGCCGCCACCCAAGAAACGCCGCCACCCAAGAAACGCCGCCGAATAAACTCTGTTCACGAAATACCGGACATTGACAACGGAAGAACCCATGCAAATCCGTTCCACCTGTGTGCTCATCTTTATCGCGACGACGACTTTTTCGATGTTCCACCTTTCGGCTGCCAGCGCGCTCGCTCAGGAAGAGCCCGCGGCCCCCGTGCGAGGATCGATTGTCGAGGACCGAGCCGCCAAGAAACTGATCGAAGCGGGCGACGCGCGCTACGAGTCCGATGAGACCAGCAAGGCGATCGAGATCTGGAAGTCGGTCATCGAGCGATACCCTCGCAGCCGGCATCGGTTTCTGGCCAACATGAGGCTTGGAGGTTACTTTCTCGAACGCGACCGCTCCTACGATCGGGCTCGGGTCTTTTTTGAGACTGTGGCTGCAGAGGAAAATCGCGACCAAGCGCAACGCGCCGAGGCGATGCTCAAGACAGGCGTCTGCTACTACCATTCCAGGATGTATGGGAAGTGTTTTCAGGTCATGCGAGACGTGATTGAGAAGTTTCCTGTGAGCTCGCAAGTCAACCAAGCTTATTACCACATTGGTCTCGGCCACTATCAGCTCGGCCACTACAGTCGCGCGATCGCGGCCTTGGAACGCGTCGGCACGACGTTGTCGGAAGACGCCGGCGATCAGAACAAGCTCGAGGCGGGAAAGCGGTTCTTCGTCAAGATCGAGGACGCGGATCTCGCCATACTCGGTCCGGCCGACTCGGTGAGCGTCACCTGCAAGACGCAGAGCGGCGACGAGGAGCAAATGCTCTGCTTCCCCATCGGGCGCAACGTTCGCGTTATCGCCGGATCGCTGCCAACTCAGCTGGGACGCCCTGTTGTCAAGAACGGGCGCCTCGAAGTTAAGGGCGGCGAAAAGGTCACCGTCGTCTACACGGACCAGCACACCAAAGAACAGAAGATCGACCAACCTGTTTTGCGCGAAGTCGAAGTCGTCGGTGACGGACATGTTGCGATTACCGATGGCGCTTTTCGGGAAACGCTATTCGGAGTCGTCTTGGGAAAGACGGTGAATGTCCAGATCAATGACGCCGATCGAGATGTTACCGACGGCGCGGATACGATTGTGGCTGCGGTTGAGTTGTACCGCAAGAAGACGGATGCCGAGTTGGACGCTGAAACCGCCGCTCGGGCTGCCGCCGCTGATGCGAGAGACGATGATGAACCGGTGGCCGATGACCTCGAAAGTGAAGAGCTAAAGATCGATCCGCTCAAGGTAGTCGATCGTGTCGAAGTCACCTTAACGGAAATCAAGCCCGTTCTGCCTATTACCGCGCCCGTTGACGGCCTTGAAACGCCTTTGGAGCCGACAGCAGGAATCGACCCAGCCGCCGGCGGCGAGGAGTCCCCAACGGCCGGCGACGACCCGGCTAAGGAAGACCCGGCTAAGGAGACAGATTCAGCTGATGGCAACGAGGACGCGACTGCCAAGGCTGAGCCCGAACTCGACAACTCGATCCACACGGGACTCTTTCAAGCGGTTGTCGCCATTCACAAGACAGAGACGATCGTCGACAACGACGACTCGCTGCAGGCCCTGCCTGGCGATCTTGTTCGAGTTACCTACCTGGACGAACGGCATAGCGGCGAGGGAGTGAACGAGCTGCACGCCAAAGCCCGCTGCCTGGAAGGCAACATCGGCGGCGTGCGGGTGACTCGTGCACAGATTTCAGATGAGGAACTGCGAATTCAAACTCAACTGAAGACAGCGGACGCATTGACGAAGATCGGCAATCGATACAAAGAATTTGGGCTGAAAACGAAAGCCGATGAGAAGTACCGGATGGCGTTGCGAGTTTGCGAAACCGTGATGACTGACGTGAGGAAGCTCGGTGGCCGGCTGCTTGAGGAAACCTACGTCCAACTGTGGCACATCTATTTCGAGATGGACCGTTTGTCGCTCGCATCCGCGATGTGTCAGCGGCTGCAGAGAGAATTCCCCGCCAGCGGTTTTGTCGACGACGCCCTCCTGCAATTAGGCGGTGTTGCCCGCGAACAAGGCGAACTGAATCGGGCGATCGGAATCTACAATCGTCTTGTGGGAATGAAGACAAGCCAACTTCGAGGCGAAGCGCAGTTCGGCATCGCTGAGTGCTACGAAGATATGGCCACCCTGCGCGAAGGCGCCGGCGCCGCCCAGCTGCGGGACCGAGCGTTTCAAGAGTACAAGAAAGTGTTCGACCAGTTCCCAAGTTCGGGCCGAGTGGGAGAGGCCGTCGCGAAGATGGCGGACCACTACTACAAGCAACAAGATTACTCCCGCGCCGTCGATACTTTTGAGACGGTGCTGGAAAACCATCCTGACGCCAAATTTCTCGACGTGATTCTCTTCAACTACGGCCGCTGTCTCTACCGCATGGACCGAAAACGAGACGCCAAGCGGCGGTTCGAGCAACTCATTGGCGACTTTCCGGAGAGTCCGCTCGCCGCGGACGCGAAGAAAATCTCGGAAGCCTTGGCGCGTTCCGGCGCCTGAGTTGATGTTGACGATGACAATCGGCGCCGGCGAGGTTAAGCACCCGCACGGCGAAAGAAAGACGGACCCACTAATTGCGGATACAGAACGATAAGCGTAATGCCGCAAATCGCCCAGCGAGATAAAACCATGAAAACGATTGCCCGCTCGCTCCTGATGCTCGCCCTCGCGCTTGCTTTCGCCTTCAGCTTCCCAGGCCTCCAGGACTCTATGGCCCAGGATAAGGGCGCTCAGGACCAAAGTGCGAAAGGCAGCGAGACCGACCCGATCTCTCAACAGGCCACCAAGCTGGAAGGCGATTTGGGCAAGTTCAAGGAGACTTCGCCCGACGCCGCGGAAGTCATGCTGAAGCTGGTTAACCTCTACCACGAGCACGGACGAGTCCTGGGGTTGATCCGCGTTGCGAACACGTTTAGCTCCGCCCAAGCAGGCGATCCTCGGCATCATGATGTGATGCTCAAGTTGATGGACGGATTGGAAATCATGTCCCGCAACAACGACCTGGTCATTGCCTGTCGTCAGTTCTTGGTGCGATACCCCAAATCCCCCCAAAGAACTCAGGTTCAGATTCGGCTAGCGAGAACGCTCGCGGAGACGGATGAGCTCGAAGGATCCGCGGACGCCCACAGCGAGGTTTGGAAGCAACAAGGCCCCAACGCCTTCGGCATCGCTCACGGGCTCGACGCGTTGACAATCTATCTGGACCGTCTTCGCGGGAAGCACACGGCGACCGGTGCGGAACTGGGCCAAGAGATGCTTGCTCGCATGCCCAAGAACGATGTCGCCCGTGAGGTCGGTCAACGATCCTTCAATGCATGGCGGCAAGCGAGTCAATATGCAAAGAGCAATCTTGTGGCCCAGCAGCTTTTGCAACATAAGCTGATCAAAGATCGCGAAGAACTTCGCCAACTCCACTCCCTGATCGCCGAGAATCACTCGAGCCTTGGCCAGTATCGAAACGCCCTTGCCAGCCTGCGGCAAGCGCGGGCGATTCGGACTGACGCCACAGTCCATTTTCGCGAAATGCAATTGCTTCACAGCGCCCAAGCCGCGCCAAACGAGATGGAGTCGACCGTTAACGACTACATTCGGAAATACCCGAAGCAAGACAACCGCTACCAGGGCAAGTACATGCTAGCCCACGCCTACTTGCGAGCGAAGAATACGGCGCGCGCGTTGGCTTTGTTTCGCGAGTTGGTCTATGTCGACGCGACCTACGGCGGCAACGCCAGTCAGTTCGTCAGCCACAACGGCAGCGAGCCGGCCAAAGTTGCGGATAGCGAGCGAGTCTTGAGAGACGCGATCAGCAAGAATCCCAAGGATGCCGCCTACTTGCGCTACACGCTTGCGTTTTCGATCTATCGAGACCGTCTGAAGGACGAGGCAAAGACTCGCAACGCGCTTCGCGAGTTGGTGACGCTTTCAGCGGACAACTCCAGCTACACTACCAACGCCATAAGTTGGCTCTTCTCCAACGCCCCGGACGATGGCGTCTTCGCCCAGGAAGTTGACCGCGTTCTTAAGTCGCGGCGGGCAAGTTTGCATTATGATCGCCTTCGCAATTACCCGGCCGAATGGGGCAAGAGCTATCGCAAGCACAAAGATCTCAAGAGGCGAGCCCAGCTGCTCGGCCAAAAACTCCAGGCGGCCGACAACGAGCCGCTGATGAAGGCCTACCTGCAGCAGGTGACCTCATCGCGACGCCAGGGCGCCAGCGCTCGCCAGGAACTACTCTCGAAACACTTCAACGCGTTGTCCGAACCGGCCGCCAAATACGTCGCCAATTCGCAAGCCTACTACTACCGGCACTACGCCTCGCCCAAACAACGCTCCGAGTGCGCGGTGGTCTGGGCCAAGTACCTGAGTCGGTTTCCCAAGGATGAAGAAGCTGCCGCCGCCTATTTGATTTGTGCGACTGACTACAGCCCGCCGGAAGTTCATAAGGAGGCGGCTCTGTCGTTCCTTAAGTTTCCGCCGACTCGCTACAGTTCCAATCTCGCCCGACGACTGTTTCTCGCGGCCGACTCGAACAAAGATCCGCAGCTCGCCCGCCGCGCCTATGATTGGATGAAGAAGGCGAGACAAGCGACGCTTGCAGTCAACAAAGCCCCCAATGCGATCGATCCAAGCTACGCGTCTTACTTTGGCGACACGCTGCTCAAGTACGACATGAAGAACGAGGCGCTGCAGGTCTGGCGCGAACACATCGACCAATTCAAACAACATTATGAGTCTCGTGAGTGTGCGTGGCGTCTTTACAATCAACTTGAGGAAAACCAGAAGCGATCGTTCCTGGAAGGTCTAGTCAAGACGCCGACGCCGTTCCATGGACGATACTCCAGTTGGCTTGCGGATCTACACCTCAAGGAGAAGCGATTCGACGCGTTCATCAAGACCCTCGTGGATACGGGCAAGATTCACAGCCAATCACCGCTCCAAGGCTGGGATTTCGATACGAGTTTCGCTTACAACTGGATCAACCAGTTCCGTCAAGATGAGGAAGCCGATCCGGCGCAACGCGACAAAGTGCTCAGCGTCATTCGAGACTTGGAGCTGACGCCGACTTCCGCGTTGGCCAACCTGATGTTGCTGGAACTGGAGCCGAAGGACAAGCGAGCGCCGATCGCCCGCCTGCTGGAGATTCAGAAAGCGACGCGGTCCGTGGGCGACCAGTATTGGGGATGGGATCCTTTGGCGCCTTTCGCCCAGGCGGCCCTGGCTCGCAAGGACTTCGTCGAGTCGGCGACGCTCGCTACCGGCATGTTAGCCAACATTCCCAGCGTCGATGCGCGGCGAAAAGAGGGTGTTCAGAAGATTGTCAGCGCCAGCTATGCACGCATGGGCGCAGTTGGCCTGACCATCGACGAAAGCAGTCCGCTCGCCCCGTTGCTGCAATCGGCGCTCTATCTGCGTCTGGGCGATCGCCGTCTCGCCTTCGACATGTACCAGTCAAACAAATCGCTGTTCGACGAGCACCGCAATGAACTGCCCGTCGATCTCCTCGTGTTCATCTGCGAGACATTGACGGCTGCGGGCGGCGATGAGAATTTCGATTATGTGGAGGATGTCCTTCGCACCTGGATGGTCAAGCACAGCGAATCCAAGCAAGTCGACGATAGCGACAAAGGACGGATGCAACTCCTGCTGGCTCGGAATTACTTTCGCGCCCGGCGATTCGACATCGCTCGCAGCGAGTTTACCACCGTCATCAACCGGTATCCGGAAACTGCCGAAGCGCTGGACGCGGAATTCGGCGTCGGCGAGACGTTCATGGAACAGAAGGTCTTCGATCAAGCCGAACGCGTTTTCGAGAAACTTTCTCAACACTCCGACACCAGGACGATGGTCCGAGCCGACTTTCTGAGGGGCGTGCTTTTCTTCAGAAAAGGCGATCGGGATGAGGCGAGGGATGTCTTCAGAACCGTGCTCGAACGCGTGCCGGATGTCGAATTGGCCAACCAGACATTGTTCAATCTAGCCGAAGTCTACCGCGTTGAAGAACGCTACGTCGACCAACTCAGCCTGCTCCGCACCGTTGGACGACTGGGACAGAAGAGCAAGCGGCGACACAATCCGGGAACGCCGCTGTCGATTGTGGTTCACGACAGCGATCTCGGCATCAGTCGCGGCCATAACAAGATTCCCGTCTTGGTTCGCACTGAGCCCGGCGGCGATAAGGAACTGGTGTTCCTTGCCAGCGCCGGCGCGGGCAGAGGTCTGTTTCGATTTGACCTGGAAACGCAATTGGGAACGGCCACCGCTGGTGACGACATTCTCCAAGTTATGGGCGGAGACGTCGTTCACTGCGACTACCCGGAACAATTCAAATCGGAATTCCGCAACGTGCCCCTGTCGGACGTTGAAATCAGCATGGCGGCCAGCGCCGAGTTCGAAGTCGCCAGCAGCCGTATTGAAGATGAAGAACAGCAGACGTTTAGCCAACAGCTGACAGCCGAGACCTCGGCCGAAGACGCGGACCAACGGGTCTCACAAATCCGTCCTAGCAATCAAATCAAACCGGGCAACCCAATCTACATTCGGATCAAGGACAGTGACCGCGATCTCACGGATAAGCCGGATACGGTGGTTGTAAAAGTCGCCACCGATAGCGGTGATGAAGTGCAGCTTAAAGCCGAGGAGACGGATTCCCATTCGGGCGTGTTTGAAGCGGCTCTGCCGTCCGGCGAGCTCCCAGCGGGCGCCTTAGCTACCGACTCGGCGATCGATCACGGCCCAGTCATGGCAATCGATGAGGATCCGGCGACGTATTGGCAAAGCCAACCTGATGGAGCGACGCCGAAGCAATTGACTGTCGACATGAAGGATCTGTTCC
Source organism: uncultured Pirellulaceae bacterium (assembly GCA_964635375.1). Taxonomy (GTDB): domain Bacteria; phylum Planctomycetota; class Planctomycetia; order Pirellulales; family Pirellulaceae; genus CAZMNY01. Next base: position 23,234 of record CAZWOU010000049.1, read on the forward strand.
CCGTTTCCCGCGTTCGCGTTTCCACTCCGAGCCGTGAAAAGGGCGCGCCGGTCCGAGGTGAATTGCAAGGTAGTTACGACGGCGAGTTCTGGTTCCGCCTGGCCGCTTACCCCAATCTCATCGAAGCTCAAGATGTTTCTGATGAGTTTGGCGTGATGACTCAGCGAGTCTTCCGAGGCAACTACACGAGCTACTCGACCTGGCAGCAAGTCGTCAGCCTGACCCGCAACTCGAAGCCGAATGATGAATCGAAGGTCGAGCAGTTGCAATGGAGCAGAGACCCTGATGACGAAGATTCCGCCGGGGCTTACGCTGTCGTTTGGTTTGGCAAGTTCGTACAGCCCGATGACGGTGCGATTCGCTTTGCGGTAAACGGAGCCAAGACGGCTCTGTCTATGGACGGCATTCTCGAATTGCCCCCCGGTCGAGGCGGTCGTACGGTCGATCTTTGGCTGGAGAAGGGCGTTCACGAATTGACCGTCTTCTCCGCCGTCGCTAAGGGGAATCAGCTTCCTTCGGCCAGGCGAGCTCGAGCTCGTTTGGACTCTGACCAAGTCGTTCTCTCGCCATTTCATGCCGACGACTTCGATCTTGAATCCCCAGCCGCGACTGCTGTCGCGCCTCCACCTCAACTGAATGCGCCGGCGATCGAACTGACCGCGGAAATGGCCAAGTTGCACAAGGAGAGCGAGAAATTCGCCATCGCGGAAAAGGATGGCGCCAAGTGGATCAGCAACTGGAGTTCGAACGACGATGTTGCTGAGTGGGAATTTGACTGCACGCGAGCCGGCGTCTACGAAGTGGTTGTCGATTATTCTCATTCCGGAAGTGGCGGCGCGTTTGACTTGCAGTTCGGCTCGCAGGCACTGCAAGGCGCCATCGGCAACACGGGTTCTTGGGACAAGTACGAACCAATGATTGTCGGCTTCGTGCTTGTCGAAGCGCCGGGTCGACAGACTCTGTCGATCCAGCCGAACTCGATTGCAGGCGGCGCCCTGATGAACCTCAGAAATGTCTCACTGCGGCCGTCGAACGACGCTGTCGTCATAGCTCTGGGGTCCGAATGGGAGTTCCGATTCCCCGAGAAGGAGTTGCGATACACAAGAATCGTGGCCCATGAGTACCTCGGCGAATCGGTTGCGGTCAACCATGTTGAGGTTGGACATGCCCAAAAAGGAAAGATCTACATCCCCACGGAAGTCGATATCCTCTCGCTCGCCAACAATGACACGCTCGAAATCGCCGCAGGCGACACCGTCACGGCCACCTACACCGATGATCAAACACAAACCCTCAGCGGGACGAGCCGATTGCTTACGCGGCAGCTGACCGCAACCTACAACAACGGCTCTGTGTCGCCGATCGGCTACGATTACGCGATCAATACGTCGGGAGTCACCGGGACCTTGCGCAAGGACCTAATGCGAGTCGACCCGGGCGAAGAAATTGTCGTTGAAATTGTGGATTATGATCGCGACACGACGGTTGCTCGCGACAACGTGGCGTTTGAGGTTTTCGTCAACGACGGCAAACCAATCACGCTTCGCGCGACCGAGACCGAAGAGAACACCGGCGTGTTTACTCGGAAGATTTTTACTGATGCGGAAAAGCAAGAAGTCGATGGTGAGGAAGGTGCGATCACGCTGAAGGTCGCCGAGGGCGATGTCGTCTATCTGCAATACGTGGATGAGCAGAACACGTTTCCCGGGCACGCCGTACCGCGACGCACTGAGGTTTTCGTGAACCAGCCCAGCGATGCGGAGGTTCATGTTCTGCCGAGCACGGTGATTGCGCCGCCGGAAGGCTCCACGGCCAAACCGAGGTTCAGCTACGCCTCAACGTCCGACGATGACCCCGATGCTCCTACCCACGTCGCATTCGCGGCGCCCTTGACGATCGAGGTGATCGACCCCGATTCCGCCAAAGATAGCCGCAGCCGAGTTGTCGTACGCCTGGTAACGACAGATGGCGCCGCGGTTGACGTTGAGTGTGTGATTTCTGACGACTACTGGGAAAATGCTCCCCGCGACATCGACAATGCTGCGCTCAGAGAGGGCCGCTTTGTTGGCCAAGTGCTCATGCAACTTGGAGGCAAGGACAGTCCAGTCGTTACGCCTTTGACTCAGGACATGCCTCGAGGGCTGCTCGGTCGGGCCAAGGAGGCGTCGGATGAAGAGGAGCAAGAAGACCCCGATTCGATCATCGACAACCTGATCGTGCACGTCTTGAACCTCTCCGGCAAGGACATCATCAAAACCACGTATCATGATGAGCGACGCCAGGAGGGCAAATCGGAAGACCTGACAGCGAACGCCAAACTTGTCTCAATGGGGTCTCTGCGAATCACGGATCGCGAATACGAAGACCCAATTGACCGCCTGCATGTCGGAGAAAAGCTCTATCTTCTGGTCACCGACCCGGATCAAGATGTCTCCAATGAGAGAGATTTTGTCGCCGTCGAGATCACGACGACAAACGGTGAGAAAGAGACGGTTAACCTGTCTGAATCCACCGTGCATAGCGGAGTGTTCACGGGGTCTTATCTACTCAAAGCAGTCGAGTCCCCGACGCCGGGCAATGCGTCAGGAAGCGACGCGGTTATCGAAAGCTACTTCGGTGACAGCGTTCGAGCCGCCTATGCGGACTCAGCGTCTCCGCTGGCCGACCCGGTTCCTTCTTTCATGGAATTGCCCGTGGTTGTCGGCACCGACGGTCTTGTCTCCGCGTTCACCAAGACGTTCAACGACGAGAGCTTGGCGGTGGAAACGAAGTTCAGGATTGCGGAAAGCTACTTTGAGTTGTTCAAGAGCCACCGCGATTTGAAACGAGGCGAAGACGAAAAGACGGACCTCGAGTCGGGACGCAGGATTCTCAAAGAGGTCATGGAAGACTATCCGGATCCCAAGTACGCGCCCCGCGTCGCGTATCTGTTGGCTCAATTCTCACAGGAGTTGGGCGAGTGGACGGAAGCGATTCGATCGTACGAAATGATCATCCAGCAGTATCCCGAGAATTCGCTCGTTCCCGACGCCCGGTACAAGCTGGCCCAATGCCACGAGGAATCGGGAGACTTTGATGAGGCCCTTGAGGCCTACGTCACGCTGGCGGCGACACACCCCAAGAGCCCGCTGATCGCCAGTGTCATGATCCGGATTTCCAACTACTTCTTCAAGAACAAGAATTTCGAGATCGCGGCCCAAGTCGGCGAGAAGTTTCTCGAGCGATTCGATGGAAATCAACATGCACCCAAGATCGCTTTCCTCGTCGGTCAGTGCTACTACAAGGACGAGAAGTACGCTGTCGCGGGGCAGGCCTTCGATCGTTTTGCCAAGCTGTTTCCTGAGGATGCATTGGGGGCCGATTCGCTATTCTGGTCGGGTGAGAGTTATCGCCTAGGGCGAAACAACCGCGAGGCGTTTCGACGATACAACCGCTGCCGGTGGGACTATCCCGCGAGCGAAGCGGCCAAGTACGCGCGCGGACGCCTCGCCCTTCCCGAAATGCTGCAGCAGTTCGAAGCCGAAGCAAATAGCATCGACCAGGACAATTGAACCACCACCACGAGATTCAATGTACAAACTGCTTGAAAGCCCCCGAGCCATCTGCCTGATGCTCGCGCTGATTATCATTCCGCTATCGCTCTGGGGGCAGGTTTCCGAGCCGTCCAGCCCGCAGACGGGCGCTGCTGACAAGCTAGCGAAGGAAACAGAAGCGACCGCCTCGCCAGATGCCGCTGCCGCCGACGGCGACTCGGCCCCAGACGCCGACCCGGACAGCGACCCGGACGCCGACCCGGACAGCCAAGCCGACGCGGGCGATGAGGAGGAGACAACGGAGGAGGCGCCTGCTGACGGCGCCGACGACGATGGGCTCATGGACAATAGCGTCTGGAGGTCCGGCGCGATCGGCCTGTTGCTCGAGGGCGGACTGTTCATGTGGCCCATCGCCATAATGGGCGTTCTTGCGACCGGCGTGATCATCGAGCGGTACCGAAGCTTGAAGATGGTGAACACGAACGCCGAGGACATCCGCGACCAGGTCTTGTCGCTGCTTCACGAAGATCGAGTCGAAGATGCCTTGAAGCTATGCGAAGCCGAACAGGGTCCGGTTCCAGCGGTCCTCTCAAGCGGGCTGCGCAAGTACTACGTGCTGAGGCGGCTTGGCTACGAGTCGTCCACGATTGAGCCGCAAGTAGTCAAAGCGATGGATGACTACAGCATCCACATCCTCGCGGCATTGGAGAAGAATCTGGCGGTCCTGGCGACCATCTCCAGCGCCGCGCCGATGCTCGGGTTCTTGGGAACCGTGCAAGGAATGATTGTCTCGTTTAAGGACATCGTCGAGAAGATGGGCGAGACGAATATCGTCGAAGCAGCCGCTGGTGGAATTCAAGTCTCTCTGCTGACCACCTGCTTCGGCCTAATCGTCGGCATTCCCGCTTTCATCGCCTACAACTACTACACCAGCGTCACCAACCGGTACGTGCTGGATGTTGAGGAGTCGGCCACGGACCTGATTGAGTCCGTGACGTTGCGAATGGCTCTTTCCAAACGCCCCGCGTAAACGGAGTTTGATCGTGAAGGCGCGGAGACCCAGTAAGTTACTCGTTGAACCTGCATCCAGCGCATCGGGTGACATCGCATTCAATCTGATTGTGTTCTTCCTTGTTTGCGCCTCGGTTCAACCCGATGCAGGACGCCGGCAAACATTGCCTCGCAGCGAGCAAAACAAAGAGCAGAAGCAAGACATTGAGAACATTGAAGTACAACTCACTCGAACCACGGCGCTGATCAACGGCGCTGTCGTCACCGACGCCAGTTTTGTTGCTCAACTGAAGAATCTGTTTTCGACGCGGCCCCGGATCGAAGATCGAGTCGTGGTGGTCAAGAGCAAGAAAGAGACGCCCTACCACCTTTGGATTCACTACACGGAGATGATCGAAGAATCTGGCGGAGTGATCACCATTCAGACGGAAGAGGAGCAAGTGATTGTGACGCCGAACTGAAGTCGCGCGGACCACCAGCAGAGCTTGGCATAAGCACGAACCGAAGAAGATATCGAGTTTCCCTGAGAGGGGCGGATAGCCCCACAAACGATGAAGATACGCAGACGAAAACATGCCGCGACGGTCCCCAGCACTGCAATGGGCGACATCGCGTTCAATCTGTTGATCTTCTTCGTCATCCTCGCGCGAGCCCAGGACGACAGCCATCTGCAATGGGATCCGGCGTCGGCTGTTAAGCTCGATAGCGCTGGTGGAAGCAAGATCAGCGTGCTGATTGATTCAGACAACAAGTACTACATTAACGGGCAGCCATTCGGCGCGGTTCAGTTGGCTTCGGAAATCGAGGCCCTCTTGGGCGACGCTCCGGCCGGCGAACGCTTGGTTCTGCTAAAGGTTCATCGCGACGCACAGGCGATGTACTTTGAGCCGGCGATCGAGGCGATAAGCGAGGCCGGTGGAGACCTGGTCCACATCCTGGAAGAGAAACCTAGAGGTTCGCCATGACTAATGACCCTCGAGTGAGTAACGAGTTGGCGAGTTCGCAGGACGCCGCAGTCGCGGAGATTAAGAGTTTTCTTGCGGGTTTGGAACACCGCTCTCCGCAAGAGGCGATCGGTATGAACGACGAGAGCGGCCTTTGGAAAGGGCTCGTCCTCGGCTCGATCATGATTGCGATTCTGACTGCCGTCGGAACGGTCGTTCCTTATTTGTTGGAGCAGCGAGAGGGCTCGACGCAAGCGTCTGTTAAGCCAGTCGCCGAACCTCAAGCAAACAACGCAACAGAACAGCCCGCGGCGGCTGCGGGAGACGACGCTGGGCTCGCTGACGGCACGCCTGCGGCCGCAACCGGCGAAGGGAATCCGCCGAATCCGGACAAGGTCCTTGACTCGCTGGGCATTGGCGAAGCGAAGAGCGCTTCGCCGAAGGAGAATCCCCGTGAGAGCGAACTCGAAAACTTGCTCGATGGAATCAAGTAGTCACTCTCGTTCCTGTCCCCGCCGAAGCACCGCCGCTTTCGTGGAGATAGATGGAACTCATTTGTTTGCGGAATTCAATCTGTGATCCAACGATGCTTCACCATCTTGCTAGGCCTGATCGCCTGCTCAGTCTGGCTGCTCTGCCTGCTGGACTGGCGGGGCGCGATGTGGCTGCCGCTCTGGCTGGACGGCGGCGTATTGGGCGTTGCCGCGGTCGCTGCCATTGTCTGGTTGGCCATTGGGCGGAAGTTGCGGACCTCGGCGGCCCCCCGATTTTGGCTGCGAGCCTCGACGGCGTACGTGACAACCTGTTCGTTCGGCGTCTTCCTCGCCCACCAGCTTGTCTTCGATGAAGTCCGAGCGTCGCTTGCGCGGATGGGGATGGTGGGCGCTTTTCTGATCGGTCTCGCTTGGCTGATTTGGATCTTGGAAAGATACGCTGCTGCGTACGACAAGGCTCGGCGCCGGGCGATGTCGCCCGAGCATCTCTTGTCGTCGAGCCCAAGGACCCACGCGAGCGTCGACAGACCGACATTGAATCCACTCGATCCCGCCGCGTGGTACTACGGGAAAGAGAGCCCCCGCCTGCGTCAATCGCTGGCCGCCTTCACCTTCTATTCTTGCATGTTTCTCCTCCTTTGCCTGCTGGCAACGCAAATGCAAGGCTGCTATGAGATCTACGAGATGCCGGCTGGCGGGGGAGAGCAGAAGACCGTAGCTCAGGTAGTCAAGATTCAGAAGATCATCCGCAAGAAGTTCATCGTCAACCCGTTCAGCGCTATTCTGTTTGACGTCCCGCCAATCGATGAAGTCAAGCTGCAGCTCGAAGAGGTTACCGAGCATGCCTACACGAAGGGTTACGGCGAAGGCAAGGGTGCTGGGTTTGCTGGCGGGACAGCTCGGGGCAAGGTTCGTTTCATTCGCTTGGAATACACCGGCGGCGACTGGGATCAGGACTACGGCATCGGCGGCGACCTTAACATGTTGGTTCGCTACTACGACTTGACGTCGCAAAACGTTGCCCAGAAAACCGAATCGCGTCGCGTCGCTCAGCTGAAGAACTTTCCTGCAAGGAAGAGTCCGCCCTTCGTCTACATGACCGGGCAAAAGAATATCTCGCTGTCGAATAACGATGTAAAGATTCTTAGTGAATACCTAACTGACAAGCACGGCATGCTGTTTATCGACAACGGCGGTAGTCGGCATTTTCACAACCAGGCAATGGCGATGATGAATCGCGTTTTGCCCGGTATTCGTCCTGTCCCAGTGCCGCTCGACGATCGCATCCACCGCATCCCCCACGCGATCCCGTTTCTCCCCTACGTAGCGCCGCACGGAGGCAAAGAGGCTCTGGGATGGTACAAGGATGGTCGCTGGCTTTGCTACTACCACCCCGGCGACATTGGCGACGCTTGGTCCGATGGCCATGCTGGCGTCTCGCCCGAAATCGCCGAAGCGTGCTATCAACTCGGCGCGAATGTGATTTTCTACGCTCATACGGAGTATGCGAAATGGCTGGAAGCTCAAAAGAAGAACGACAAGTAGGCCGAACTGGCGATGTCCGCGTCAAACCGTTTCCTTCCTGCGTGAAGACGGGCCTCCGGCACTACGTCGCTGTCTCGATTGCGGTGGTTGTCGCGACCAGCCTCTTCTCCTTCCCAGCCGCAGCCCGATCGCAAACTCTTGACGACCTGCTCAAGGTCCATGCGCCCAAGTTGCGCGAAGTTGAACGATACCAGCTGAACATTGCTCAGAAGTACTTTGCGGAAAAGAAATGGAAGGTCGCCATGGCCGAGTATGAGAAGTACTTGACGCTGTATGAGGCATCGGCGGCGGCCGCCTACGTCCAACTGAAGTGGAGCATCTGCTTGGTCGAGTTGCGGAAGCAGAACACGGCCATCAAGGAAGGATTTCAGTCGGTGATCGACTACTGGCCAGACTCGTCTGAGGCCGTTTGGGCCAGCTACTATATCGCTTCGACCTACAAGAGCATTGGGCGAATCTCCAACGCCAAACGCGCCTACGCGAACTTGCTCACCAAGAAGAAGGACCACTTGGCGACAGCGTACGGAATATGGGATATGGCTGAAATCGCCCGCTCGGAAGGAGACAAGATTGCCCAGGCAAAGATGCTCAAGCGATTGACGTTTGATGTGGAACGGACTCGGGCGTCGCGAAGTCTCTGCCAGCGAGCTGCATATACGCTGAGCGACTATTACTTTCGCTCCGGCGCTTTTCTCGACGGCGTGAAGGCCCTTGAGACGACATACAAGGAAGATCAAGGGCTGGTGGATCAGGTGGTCAGCTATGTGCGCACGCCGATAAGCCAGCTGACCGGAACGGACGAGAGTCGGGCCAAAGGGAACAAGCTGGCGGACGCGGCGGTCGCCTACATCAAGGAGAAGACGCCGACCGGCGGAAGCGACGAAGAGAAAGCTGTCGCCAAGCGGTATGGGATCCATTCCGTTTCCTTGCTCGGCGCTGCGCGACGTAACGACGATGTCGTGATGGCCTACCAGGCTCTGTTGAAGAAGTATGGCGTCGACGACGAGTTGCTCGGCCATTTTGCGGGCTGGTACAAGTCGCAGAACAAGTATGACGAGGCACGCGCGATTTATCGTCGTTTCAAGGATCCAATCGTTGGGTTGGGCAACGTCGCCTACAGTCACCGGCAACAGAAAAAGCCTCTTTCCGCCGTGCCCATTTACCGCGAGTTGGCGAGTAAGGATTCCGAAAAACAGATTCGTTGGAAGTCGGAAGAAGCGAGCTGCCAGCGCGAGGCGCGCAAGTTCGCCGAAGCCATTGCGGTCTACCAGGAGCTCATGAAACTGGACGTCGCCAACCTCACCGATTGGCTCTGGCAAGTTGGCGTTACCCACCAGGAGGCGGGCCAGCACAAACAGGCCATTGGGGTTTACCGACAATGCGACGACCGGTTCCCCGAGAACTACAAGAACATGGCTTGGTGCCACCGCAAGCTGAAGCAACAAAAGGAAGCGGTCATACTCTATTCACAGATCATTGGCGGCCATGAAGCCTCGGCGCCGTGGGCCCAACTTCAAGTCGGCTATACGTACGAGGAATTGAAGTCGAAAGAATCGGCCATCAAGGCTTTCCAGCTCGTCTGTAAGAGGTACCCCAAGAACAGCCACGCCAGCGTCGCCCATGCCCACCTTCAGAATAAGTACAAAATCTCCGTCACCCTGGGCGGCGCCAAAGACGAGTAGCGGTGTTCACGCGGGTCGAAGAACACCTCGCGCTGAAACATGCGCCAGGGCGTCGTTTTGATAGACGCCCGCGCCGCCCCCCAAACCCATTGCCAAGTGGTCGAACGACGACTAGTCGTGCCTCGAGCGGAGAAGCCAAGCGCCGAGTCTTGGCTCCTGCCTTCCTCCGCCGTCCAGTGATGGCGGCAATGAACAGATAGCATTGCCCCGCACTCGTACCGCTGGTTCTGCGTTTCTACCAGACGTTGCCAGCACCGGGCGTGTACGATTCGGAGTCGACAGCTTCTGTCGTCAACAGATCGCACTCCAGTTCGCCGTTGGCGACCGTTAGCTCTGAATCGAGAGTGATCCGAGAAGCTCTTAAAGTGAGTCGCGTTCCGCTCACTGTAATCATGCGTTTCAGTTCGTCAACGTAGACTTGATTCGCATCGAGTTCCGTTTGCGTCGCGGCGGACTCCGATTGTTGGTCATCAATCGCGAACAGTGCCTCGCCCAGCAGGAATGCCATTTCGTCGACTTGGTCTTGGAGTCTCTGCATTTCCGTTCGACGGTCCGAGGCAAGCGTTGCGGTGCGCGGCGTTACGCCGTTGAATACATCGCCAGCTGACAGGATAGAGCTGCTGGCGAGTGCGATCGCGGCGACGGCGAGAAGTGTGTTTCGAGTCATGACGTGCTCCGAGTTTTGTGAGGGTTCTGGGTTGGCCGTCATCTTTTCTGACGACCACACACTTCCCAGCGTAAGAACAGGGATCGTGTTACAACGAATTTTCTGCAACACGATGGATTTCGGCGTATCGGCTGGCTTCCGCGTCGCTCGCGCCGGGTCCTTAGGTTACAATCGACGATTATGAGCGAATCTAATGTTTGCCGACGTTTTGGCGTTCCGCACCATCAGCCGCCCGCGAGCCGTCGCGAGTTTCTGCTTCGAGGCGGCGCCGGTTTTGGCTCGGTTGCGTTGAGCGGCCTGTTGTCGGCCAGCTTATCTGCGGACGACCAGGGTGAATCATCGTATGCGGGAGGTCTTTCGCCGCTTGCCCCTAAGGCCTTGCATCATCCGGCTCAGGCCAAGAGCGTGATCTTCCTCTTCATGGAGGGCGGGCCGAGCCACATCGACACATTTGACCCCAAGCCGCTGTTGAACAAGCTGGCGGGAAAGCGGATCCCCGAAAGCTTTGACGTCCCGATCACGCCGATGGGCGAGGGCCAGTCGCCGCTATTGGCTTCGCCTCGCACTTGGAAGCAGCACGGTGACTGCGGCGCCTGGGTCTCTGAATGGCTTTCGAACATCGCTGGCTGCGTGGACGACATCGCCCTGATTCGTTCTTGCTGGGGCAACGGAATCAACCACTCCAACGGCGTCAGCCAGATGAACACTGGATCGATTGTCGGCGGGCGGCCGTCGCTTGGATCCTGGATGGTTTATGGGCTGGGGACGGAGAACGAAAACCTGCCGGCTTTTGTTGTCATGACCGATTCGAACGCTCGAGTATTCAACGGGCCGAGGAACTGGGGCGCGGCGTTCATGCCTGCCCTTTATCAGGGCGCCCCGTTGGACCGAGGCGATGTTCCCATCCCGAATTTGAAAACGCCGAAAGGCATCTCGCTCGCTCAACAGAGGAACAAGTTGGCGCTGCTCAAGGAGATCAACCAGCGGCATGCTGACGCGCGGCGGCAGCAATCGGAACTCGACGCGCGCATTCAAGGCTATGAGTTGGCCGCGAGAATGCAAGCCGAAGCGCCAGCTGCAGTCGACATTTCCCAAGAGACTCAAGCGACGCGCGAGCTGTACGGTCTCGACAAGAAGGAGACTGCCGTCTTTGGCCAAAACTGCTTGCTCTCCAGGCGGCTTGTCGAGCGAGGTGTTCGGTTCGTGCAACTCTATCACGGCGCCGGCAGCAAGTGGGATTCACACTCGCACATCGAAAAGCTCCATCCCGCCCAGTGCTTGAGCATGGATAAATGCGTGGCTGGCTTGCTCAAAGATCTCAAGCAGCGAGGCTTGCTCGATACGACCCTAGTAATCTGGGGCGGTGAATTCGGCCGGACGCCGATGAGTGAAAAAGGGGATGGCCGCGACCACAACCCAACCGGCTTCACCATGTGGATGGCTGGCGGCGGCGTTCGAGGCGGTCAAACGATTGGCATGACGGACGAACTCGGGCTACATGCTGTCGAAGACCGCGTGCACGTGCGGGATCTCCACGCCACAATCCTCAACCTCTTGGGATTGGACCATATGAAGCTGACCTACCAATTCCACGGCCGCCAGGAAAGCCCAACGCAGAATGAAGGCCGGTTTCTCAAGAAGTTGATTTCGTCCTGAACCACCGACGTTTCTTCACGTCGCTGCTAACACTTCCGTTTCCAATAGGAGCGATGGAACATGCGCCATGCCCGGTGGATACTGCTCGCGGCGGTTTCCTTGAGCCTTCTTGTCTCGCCTTCTTTGCTGGCCGAGGAAAGCGATCCCTACAAAGCCATCTTCGATGGTAAGACGCTCAACGGTTGGAAGGGCGAAGCCGAACACTGGCGAGTTGAGAAGGGGGCGATTGTCGGTTCGATCCCGCCGAATCAGAGATTGAAACACAACACGTGGCTGGTCTGGCAAGATGGTAAGCTCGAAGATTTTGATCTGCGGCTTGAGTTTCGGCTGTCCGGCAAGCCCGCCGCTAATTCCGGCATCCAGATTCGCTGCCAGGCCGAAAGTGTGACTCGCGTTTCCGGCTACCAGGCCGATCTCGACATGGGCGCCACTTGGTTGGGTCGCATCTATGACGAGCATGGTCGAGCTCTGCTGGTTGAGCGGGGAAGTCGCGTGTTGATCCAGGAAAACGGCGAGCGGGTCGTCGAGACGTTTGCGAGAGCGGATCGCTATCGAGTCTTGTTTCGCGAGAACGAATGGAACGAGTACCGCGTTCGGGGCTGCGGCGAACACATGACTGTCGAAGTCAACGGCACGTTGTTCAGCGAACTCGTCGACAAACAGAAAGACCAGAAGGACCTCGTCGGGCAATTGGCTCTGCAGCTGCACTCAGGTCCAGAGACGCGAATCGAATTTCGCAACATTCGCCTTCGCAAACTCAAGCCGGGATCGCACCGAGTCAAGTTTAAGGCCAAGCCCGTCAAGCCAAAGTCAACAGATATGGGCAAGTCGCCCCTCGGGGATAACGGCAAGCCGCTCAACCTGGGGTTCGAGGACGGAACTCTGAAAGACTGGGCGGCTGCCGGCGAAGCCTTTCAAGGGCAACCGGTTCGCCGCGATGGAATCGCCACGCGCTGGCCGGGCCAGACGAGCGGCAAGGTCGGGAGGTTCTTTGTCGGCGGATTTGAGAAGGCCAAGGACAAACCGGTCGGTCAACTGCTGTCCGTTCCTTTCGAGGTCACAGAGCCATTCGCCAGCTTCCTCGTCGGCGGTGGAAGAGACCGCTCCACGCGCGTTGAGATCGTATTGGCGGTGGGGAATCCAGCTAAGGTGATTCACACCTCAAGTGGTTCGGATCGTGAGCAAATGCAGCGCTCGCTTGTCGACCTCCGCCCATTCCTCGGCAAGCATATTCAAGTGCGCCTGGTCGACGAAAACCCCGGCGCATGGGGGCATTTGAACTTCGACGACTTTCGTGTTCACTCGACGAAGCCAATTTTTGCCGAGCCGCCATCCTCTCCGCTTACGGAAAACCCCTTGCTGAGCCGGTTAGTGCGAAATCCCGCTTCCCCCGCTGGCGAGAATGCTAAACAAAACTCTGCAGTGAGTGCCGCCGAGGACACTGTTCGAAACATGCATCTTCCCGAGGGCTTTCGCGCGGAGGCGGTTGCCGCCGAACCGCAGCTTTACCAGCCGATCGCGTTCACGTTTGATGATCGCGGCCGAATCTGGGTGGTGGAAGGACTTAGCTATCCGCAGAAGCGGCCCGGCGGAAAGGGACTTGATCGCGTACTGATTTTCTCCGACGAAGATGGAGATGGTCGTTTCGAGAGCCGCAAAGTCTTCATCGAGGGATTGAATCTGGCAAGCGGTCTCGAGGTCGGCCACGGAGGCGTGTGGATTGGTGCAGCGCCGGAGTTGTTGTTCATTGCAGACCGAGACGGCAACGACGAACCCGATTCGAAGCCGCAAGTACTACTCAACGGTTTCGGATTTCAAGACACGCACGAAACGCTAAACAGCTTCACCTGGGGCCCAGACGGCTGGCTCTACGGCTGCCAGGGCGTTTTCAATTATTCGAGAATCGGTAAGCCGAGCGCGGCCGACGCGGGGAGAGTGGAGTTGAGGGCGGGCGTGTGGCGATACCATCCGACGCGACACGAGTTCGAAGTCTTCGCCCATGGCGGGAGCAATCAATGGGGGCTCGACTTTGACGAATTCGGCCAACTCTTCATGACCCATTGCCGAAGCCGTTGGGGGCGAGGCCCGACGACCCATGTCGTGCAAGGCGGGCACTATTGGAATCAAGCCAATCGAAATTATCCAGACTTCGTTTCGGGGATTGCGCCGGCCGGATATTCGCACCTGCGAAACTTCCTCTTGGCCTCCGCGCGTTATGGCCATGGGGAAGGCGGCGCGGGCAAAGCTGGCAGTCGAGCTGTCTATGGCGGGCACTCGCACGTCGGCGCCATGATCTACCTGGGAGACAATTGGCCCGACACGTATCGCAATCACCTGCTCACCCACAACCTGCACGGACATCAGATTAACCACCAAGTCAATCACCGCGAGGGTTCAGGATTCAATACGCTGCACGCGGGCCACGATGTCTTCTTCTGTGAGGATCTACAGCATGTGGGAGTCGATCTCAAGTACGGACCGGACGGTGCGGTCTATACGATCGACTGGTACGATCAACGGCTTTGTCATAATCCCAACATCGAACAATGGGATCGCACCAACGGACGAATCTATCGGATCTCCTACGCGAAATCGTTCAGCCCCGCTCAAGTCGACCTCGCCAAGCTCGACGATCACTCACTGGCGAAGTTGTTGCTGCACAAGAACGACTGGTACGTGCGGCACGCGCTGAGGCTACTTCGAGAGCGAGCAGCGGACAACGGCGTGGGCGAGCCCATTCAAGCTGGCTTGCTCAAGCTGGCTCTCAACCATCCGCAAGCGTCGCGACGACTGCGGGGACTTTGGGCCCTGCATGCGGCCGGCGGCTTCAACGAAACCGTTGCCTTGACGACGCTGAAGGATCCAAACGAGTTCGTCCGAGCTTGGACAATCCAATTGCTCACCGACTCAGGACAGGTTAGTCCGCAACTTCAGTCGCGTCTTCTCGAGTTGGCGAAGAACGATAGCTCTGGACTTGTCCGATTGTACCTGGCGTCCGCGATGAATCGCGTCGAAGACGAAACGGCTTGGCGTATCGCCGAGTCGTTGAGCCTCCGGAGCGAAGACGCGACTGACCGAAACCTGCCCAAACTGATCTGGTTTGGCATGGCGAGGTTGGCGAGAACAGACCTTGACCGAGCGTTCCGTTTCGCTGAAGAAACACAGATTCCCGTCCTGCGCAACTACGTCCGTTGGTATGCAGCCAAGGGACTGGGTGACGGCCTGGATCGAGTCGTCAAGATGATCGCCGACGAGAGGGAGACGCGTCAGGATCTGTTGATTGAGACTTCGCTGGCCCTCGCTGGACAGCACCGAGTGGCTATGCCGGAGAACTGGCCGACTGTTGCCAAACGACTCTACAAAGATGACAACGCCGGAGTCCGTCGGATGGCGGAGAACCTAGGCGCCGTGTTTGGCGACGAATCGCTCTATCCGGCCAAGCGTCTCGTCCTGGCCGATCGTGACGCCAATTTGGCGGATCGGCAGCACGCGTTCCGCATCCTCTCCCAAGCCGCTCGGCCCAACGAACTCGCGTTGTTTCTGTCGCTCTTGGAAGACAGGGCCTTTCGGTCCAACGCCCTACTGACGCTTGCGGGTTACGCTGACCCAAAGATTGGTCCAGCACTCGTCAATCAGCTTGCATCCTTTTCCGAAAAGGACCGCACAGCGGCACTCGACACATTGACCAGTCGAGAAGTCTGGGCTCTTGATCTGCTGAACAGCATTGGCAAGGGGCGCGTCGAGAAAACATTGTTGTCGGCGTATTACGTGCGGCAATTGAACAATCTGAACAGCCCTGCGATCGACGAAAAACTGACGCGATATTGGGGCAAAGCGAAGCGGTCTTCTGGCGAGAAACTTGCGAGAGTGTTGCAGTTGGAAAAGTCCTTCAACGAAGCTCCCTTGTGGGCTTTCAATGCAGGGGAGGGCAGAAAGCACTTTCAGAAATTGTGCGCGAGTTGCCATCGAGTTGGGAAGGAAGGCGTTGACATCGGTCCGAAGCTTGTCGGCTCCGGCTCCAAGGGCGCGCGTTATTTTGCTGAGAATATCATCGATCCTAACGCTGTCATTGGTTTGGATTTTCAGACGTCGGTCGTCATTACCAACGATGGCCGAGTCGTCTCGGGACTCATCGAGCAGTCCAATGAGACCGCGATCACTGTGCTGACGCCGACCAATCCTCCCAAGAAGGTTGTCATCCCGCGTTCAGAAATCGAATCGATGAAGAAGACGGATCAATCTCTGATGCCAGAACAGATGTTGGAGTCGTTGAATCAACGCCAGATCATCGAATTGTTCAAGTATCTTCGTTCGATCTGAGTTGCCTCATTGGCATGACGACTCGGCCTGCTTCATCGCGACTGGGAGAGCGAATCCAATTT
>CAZWOU010000050.1:0-8804 GCA_964635375.1 uncultured Pirellulaceae bacterium
CATTCGCCGACTTGTCGACGCGGGGCAGTGGTACAGCCGCATCGTTCGCTGTCGCCTTTCGCTGCGCCGAAGTAAGGCAACTTTCGTCGAGCGAAAGGCGACGATTCACTGGCCTTTTGTCTTTACTGTTTCGGTCCGCTACCTGTCCGGCCAAAACGATCGAGCGCGCCAATGACTATCCAGGCATTTCGAGACTGGACGTTTCTGCATGTCAACGACAGCCATATGGGAACGCCTCGCTCCTTCCGCTTTCGCCCAGCTGTCAACCAGCGGTGGGCGGCGATTAAGCAGCAAATGGCGTCGATTGACGCTGACTTGCTGTTGCATGGCGGCGACTTGACTCGCGACGGCGACACGCACGAGTTCGAGTTTCGTCAGGCTCGCGAAGACTTGGAGACTCTGCCGTTTCCTGCGTTCATCATTCCCGGCAACATGGATGTTGGCAACAAGCACACGTTTCAGAATGGCGTCAAGCGAAGATGGAAGGGCCTCGAATGGAATGATCCGGATTGGAACATGACACAGCGTCGGCTGGATCTGTTCTCATCCTATTTTGGCCCCATTCACTGGACTTTCATGCATCGCCAGGTCCGCTTTACTGGTTTCTACGCCGCGCTCGCCGGCACGGGATTCCCCCATGAGGAGCGAATGTGGAGCATGCTCGAGCGGCTCCCGAATTTGCCGCGGGCGCGTCATCACGTCGCCGTGATGCACTACTGGCCGTTCATGGAGCAGTTGGATGAACCGGCTTGGGATTTAACGAACGAGGATGAATATGACAACTGGTACTTTTCAATCAACCCACCTCATCGTCAGCGGCTATGGCAGTTGCTGCAGGAGGCTGGAGTAGAGATCCTGTTTTGCGGCCACGTTCACACCGGCCGTCCGGTTCAGATTGCCGACGGGATTCGCGTGTACCGCACGCCCGCCTCAGGCAACACAAGTCAGCTTGCCGAACGCTGGCCCGACGCCGACACGCGGTTCGGCTTTCAACGCTGCGACGTCACGCAATCGGGGATTGAAGTCAACTTCATTCCGGGCGCTGACCAGTGCGACGAGTTCGATTCGTTTGGCCCAATGGGGCATCCGACTGTCGACCAACGAGACTATTCCGCCGCCCGAGAAGAACCGCCCTTGAGTCCTGATGCATAACGCGCCAAGATGCATGCGGTCTGAACTGACGCCAGGAGACGCCAAGCTCAGCCGCGAGCAATTCCGATTGTGCGAACCGCTTAGACCTTCGGTGTGGCGAAACGGGCTGTGCTGTTTTTGCTGATTCAGTTAAGGAGAAAAGTCATGGCGAATCTGGAAGGGCGAGTCGTGTTGGTCACTGGGGCCGGTCGAGGCATTGGCCGGGCGATTGCTGAGTCCTTGGCTGTCGAAGGAGGCCAGCTTGTCGCCGCGGCTCGCACCACGGATGAACTGGAGGCCGTTGTTGAATGCATCAGGCAATCGGGCGGCAAGGCTGTCGCTGTACAAGTCGATCTTTCGGATCGGGAGCAGACGCGACAGTTGCTTGGACGAATCGCTGAGACCGTAGGGCCTGTCGATGTTCTCGTCAATAACGCTGGAGTCGGAAGCAGCGGCGACCCAAAGCCGTTCGTTGATTTTAGCGACGAGTACTGGGACCTCTCGCTGGAAGTAAACCTGACCGTCCCGTATCTGCTGACAAAGCTGGCTCTTCCGCACATGTTGGAACAGGGTTGGGGCCGCGTGATCACCGTGGCGTCGATTAACGGCCGTCGACCGGCCCCGCACGCCAGCGCCTACACCGCGAGCAAACACGGGGTCCTCGGCCTGATGCGGGCTGTCGCCCTGGAGGTTGCTTCGCAGGGAGTGACCGTGAACTGCATTTGCCCAGGTCCTGTGAAGACGCTGATGAACGACCTTCGCATTGAGTACGATGCCGAGCGGCTCGGTCGCGACCTGGCCGAGCACGAGCAATCACTGACGCCCATCGGGGGACGACTGACGCCAGCGGACATCGCACCGATGGCCGTCTATCTGGCGAGCGACGCAGCTCGGATGATCACCGGGCAGGCCTACAATATCTGCGGTGGCGTGAACATGGCCTGAGCCCGCCCTACCCGCTGCAGAGCTTGGCATCGGACCCGTGGCATCGAACCAGGACAGTCTGACTTCATACGATGTTGACTGGGCCTATTCGCAATAACAATCGCGCCCAGGCACGCAAAGGTCGCGCTCAACAAGCTGTTGGTCGGGGCCGACGACGTGTTGCGTGAGATGACACCAGCAATGGTGGTTGCCTCCGGCGAATGGATCGTCCCAGACATCGCGAGTCAGCTGCGTCACCATCTTTTTGGTTCGCAGTGCGCTGCACGGCGGCAGTACGTTCATATCTTGAGGGTCTAGGTCTTTTTCGAACGCCATGATCAAATCCCTCCAGTTTCAAGACCTGCAGCCAGCAGAATGGCGCGTTTCACAGCGACCTTGGCAAGCTGTACTTTGTAGTGGTTGTCCCCAAGCGGAGTTGCTCGCGACACGGCGGCCTCGCCCGCGCGTTCCGCGCTGTCCGCATCAATCGGCTGACCAATAAGCGACTGGGCCGCCTCATTGGAAAACCACGGCGTGGGGGCGACTTGCCCAAGCACGACCCTTGCTTGCTGAACAACTCCAAGCTTCACTTCCAAAGCAACGGAAGCTGCGGCAAGTGGGAAATCAGGGCCTTCGCTTTGCCTGACTTCATAAGTGGCGGATAGCGTATCGCCGGCGGGCGGCAAAACGACGTGGGTCAGGACTTGATTGGGCGCCAACGTCAATTCTCGTTGGCCTTCATGTCCTGGCGATCGAAAAAGCTCCTCGATCGGAATGAACTGAACGTCGTCTGATTGAGGTCCAATCACACGGGCGACAGCCTGAAGTGCGATCAGCGCCGGCGCCGTGCGCGAGCTGCTGACGAACTTCGCCGGGCCCTCATTGGCGAAAATTGCATGATAACGATTGTCGCCATTTGTTGGCAGTTTGCCGTTGTCGGCGACCAGGCCATGTCCGCCGCGAAAGAACCAGCATTGCGGCCGCTGGCAAACTTCGCCCCCAAGCGTGCCCTGCGATTGCAACTGCATGCTATTGATGCCGGCGATGGCCTGAGTTAGCGCCGGATAGTTGCCCAGATACGGATGAGACAAAATCTCGTCCAGGGCGACTGTCGCCCCAATTTGGATTCGACCGTCGTCGAGCGGCCCAAATTGCCGAAAGCTGTCTACCTCCATCAAATTGACGACTCGTTCCGGCTGGACGACCATCGACTTCATAAGCCCAACCAGATCCGTCCCCCCCGCCAGCACCTCGGTGTGATTTGCGACGGGGGACAACAGTTCGAGCACCTCAGATTCGGACCGGGGCGCGGCATATTCAAAGTTCTTCATGGTTAGATCCTACCTGCTTTCTGCAGAGCTTCCAGAACTCGTTTTGGCGTCATCGGTAAGACTGGCACGCGTACGCCCAGAGCGTTGCAAACCGCATTGGAAACTGCGGCTCCCGGGCTGATCACTGGCGGTTCGCCAAGCCCCACGACGCCCCGTTTGCGCTCGCTCTCCGGTTCATAAAAGTGAACGTCGATATCGCCGATATCACCCACTCGCGGCAGCCTGTAGTTACTCATCTCCGCGTTGATAAAGGCGCCGGTCTGGGAATCCAAGATGCGCTGTTCAAACAACGCATAGGTGATCCCCATGATCACCGAACCGTAGACCTGGCTGCGCGCCAATAGTGGATTCATCACCATGCCGATATCTTGCACAGCGACAAACTTCCTGACTTTCACGACGCCGGTTTCGACGTCAACCTCGACATGGGCCATTTGGACGCCGCCGACGGTCTTGCTTGACAACGGGCTCTCGGCGCCTCGCTTGTAGCTGGCGGAAACCTCCAGGCTCCCCAACCCCAGAAGCCCGCAGGCCTGTTTCCAAGAGAGGCTCTTGCCGGGGTTGCCAACGACCTGCAGGCGGCCGTTGACCGCTTCCAGATCGGTCGGCTTGCATTGAAGTTTCGCGGCGACCTTCTCATTGATCTTGGCCAGCGCATCCTGAGCCGCGCGGCGATGCGATTCGCTCACGGCGCCGACGGTCGTGCTACCCCCGGATGCACCGCTGACGGGATATTTTGAACTGCCGATGTTGACGCGGACGTCTTGCACCTTCAATCCAAACGTCTCGGCCAAAACTTGGGCGCAGACGGTCCGTGTCCCGGTACCCAAGTCTTGAGTCGCACAAAACGATTCAACGCCGCCATCCGGGTGAACGCGAAGTTGGCAAATCGAGGCATTTGCGCCTCCGCCCCAAGTATGCAGCGCCATGCCCAGCCCTTCGCGGACCGAGCCCTTGGACTCGCCGCGGCCATGGGGATGCCACTTGGCTTTCCAATCCATCATCTTGGCGGCAATCTTCATCTCTTCGATGTAGACCTCAGGCGGAGCGCCTTGGGCCAGGTGAATATTCTTCATGAAGATGTCGTAGCTATCCGCCCCCATTTTCGCCGCCAAGTCGTCATAGGCGGTCTGGGACATAGCGCATCCCTGGGGGTGATTGGGCGCCCGCCAAGCGCGCTGGGCGCCTCCGTTGATGCGAATCTTCGTGGCCTTTCGGCGATAATTCGGCGGCACCAGTACGTACGGGATTTGCTTGTGAGACACACCGGAGCCCGTCATTCCGGAAGTTCCCCAATGTTCCGAATCCCAAACGGTGACCTTGCCGTCCTTGTCGGCGCCCAGCTTGGCCTTGATATATCCCGAGGGCCGGTTACCCGCGATCTTCAACTCTTGGTCCCGCGTCAGCATGAACTTGACCGGACGCCCGGTGGCTTTGGAAATCTCGCATGCTGCGAGTGTCCAATAGTCGGCTGGAAACTTGCTGCCGAAACCGCCGCCGATGTGCTCGCAACGAACCTCGACATCGTCTGCGGTCAGATCGAAGGGCTTGCCGAGAATATCGGCATTACCAGCCACCCACTGAGTCGAAAGATAGGCCAGCATCTTGCCGTCTTTCCACATGACGGTCACGCCGTGCGGTTCCATACAACAATGCGAAATCACGTCGATGCCGTAATAGCCTTCAACGACGTGGGCGGAATTCTTGAACAGTCTTGCCATTTCCGCGTCGACGAACTCATCCTCGTCGTCGTCGTCTCCAGGCTCTCTTTGAGTCACAATCTTCCCGCCAGCGCTGGCGGTGCGTTCGGCCGCCTTGGCCGCCTCCAGATCCTCGTCGTCCGTGAACACGTCTAGCTTGTCGTAGAGGACTTTGATCTTAGCGAGTGCCGCAACGGCTGCGCCTTCGGACTCCGCGGCCACCACCGCCAGCAACTCGCCTTCCCAGTGGACTTCTCGCCCGATCGGCTCGAACACTTTGACATGCACGACGCCGGGCGAGTTGGCGGCTTGTTTGACATCAATCGCCTTGATTTGGCAGTGACCGTACGGGCACCCCAAGGCGACTGCGATCAATTGGTTATCGAGATTCACATCGTAAGTGAATTTGGCTGCGCCAGTCGACTTTTCGATTCCATCCAAACGCGTGTGATCCTTGCCAACGACATTGGCCTTGTCACGATTGGGCCAGCTGTATTCAACGTTAGCCATTTCCGCCTCCCTTCACGACTGAGACTGCAGCTTGAACGATGTTGTGGTACGTGCCGCAACGGCAGATGTTTCCATTCAGACCTTGGCGAATCTGCTCTTCGCTGGCGTTCGGATTCTTGTCCAGAAACGCCTTTACCGCCACGACAAAACCTGGAGTGCAAAAGCCGCATTGCTGAGCGTCACTCTCCACAAACGCCTGGCAAACGGCATCCGGGTTCTCACCGCCGAGACTTTCGGCTGTGCGGATCGCCTTGCCTCGGCAGGCGATGGCCAGGGTCGTGGACGCAGTGACCGTCTTCCCGTCAATCCAAACAGTGCTCGCGCCGCTATTGCCGTCACGGCTAACCGGCTTGGCGCCAGTCAAGTCGAATTGATATCGAAGCACTTCCAACAACGTCGTGCGAGGTTCGATCTCCGCTTTTCGTTTCTCGCCGTTCACATTCAATGTGATCGTCGTTGGTCCTCGCGTGACCCGCAGTGTTGCTTGAGCCGCATCGGCATTCTCAACGTGAAGAGCCGACGCTGCTGCAACAGCTCCCGATCCACGAAAGAATGCTCGGCGACTGAACCCAGTCTTGTCTCGCTTTCCTTTTGACTCGACCATTCGCTGCACCTCGCAAACTTGGGCTGGACATTACAGGGGAATTTCAAAATCCGCGCCAAACGCAAATCACGCCAATCGAAAACTCGCTTCGCAATCAACCGCCCCGCAAACAACGTTGAGAACAGGACAAGGCAACTCGCGCCGAGCCCTGGGAACTTCTCAGAGCGCCCCGATTATAGGTATTGCTCTCGGAGATTGCAGCAAGTCCCCAAAGAAATCTTGCCTGTGTTATTTCTAGAATCTGCGGCCTGAAAGTTCGCCCAACAGCAGAATCGCAGCAGCGCGGACTGTGCAGTCCATATTTCCCGCCTGCACGAGGCTAAGCCAAGAGACCCGTTCTTCGCAGTTCAATCGGCCCTCAGCAGCAATCGCAGGCCTTCGCCTCGAAGACCGAAACAACGCAAATTCCGCACGAAATAGTTGATTTCCAGGCGGGTTGCCTTCTTCCCAACTGAAAAGCGGACAATCGGCGCAGCGGCTGGCTCGGGTGCCGTAATCGCACAGTCTTCCGGCTTCTCGCCTCAAAGACTACGCGAGGAGAACTGCGCGAGGAGAGCGAGAGGTTAGCGACCGCAAGCATCGGCCCTCTAGGCGGGGCTATTCCTCGGCAATTCCCACGATAACCACCCCCAGTCTTAGCGGCTGGGTCTTGTTCGCAAGCTTGAGGGATCCATCCAGGCCAACGATCCACCAGTCGTCTTCTTCGTTGTGTCGCAACTTGGCCTTGGCGTCCTTGCCCGGCTGCTGAAGGCACAACATGGCGGGATGACCGCCATCGGCGGCTTCCGTACTGAGTTCATCAAGTTGTTCGGTGTCTAAGGCGGCGACCGTCTTGTCGGCGGTCGCCGGAACTAGGAGGAAGAAGTCTCGCGTGGGGAATGTGCCGACATGGGCGCCATCCTCCGGTTGTTGGCCATAGCGCAATGTGTAGGCGCCTTTCGCGATCGCCTGATCGCGAAAATCGGCGCCTTTACGAGCGTATTGGATAACGCCGATCAACTGGCCCGGCTCAAACGGGTAGAGGCAGTTGGGGCCGGGTTTCGCGCTCTTCACCGCCCAGCTCTTGCACATCCAGATTCGGCAAATCGTGCGGCTAGAGCCCTTGATAAACTGTATGCCGTCAGGGGCCAGTGTTGCAGCGATCTTACTTGCAACGCCCGTCGGCGCCTGAGAGATTTTCTCGACCCGGTATTCGTCAGCGCACAGCTGAACTGTGGGCGTGAGGACAATCGAAACTAGGAGGAGCAGACCGAGTCGTGGCATGGGGGACCTCGGTAAAGGTGGGGAGGCGAACGCAGACTGGCGAATAGCAATGGACAGAGACGTCGTGGTACCGGACGAGTCCAGTATGGTTTCGACCCGTATGGCTGGTCAAGGCTTAGTGTGACTGAAGACAGGGCATCTCACTTCGCCTCGCTCTTGTAGACCACGCCCTCCTTCATAACAAAGTTGACGCTGCTCGTCAGTCGAATGTCCTCAAGTGGATCGCCGCGAACTGCGACGAGATCGGCGACTTTGCCCTTTTCCAAAGTCCCCAGCCGATCGTCTATGCCCAAGAGGGTGGCGGCCTCGATCGTCGCGCATTGGATGGCCTTCATGGGCGACATGCCGCCCGCGACCATCAATTCAAACTCACGGGCGTTTTCACCGTGGGTCGAGACGCCAGAGTCCGTGCCGAACGCGATCTTTACTCCAGCCGCATGGGCCTTGGCGAATGTTCGCTGAATTACCGGTCCGATTGAGGCTGCCTTGGGCCTGACGATCGCCGGGAAGTAATCGTCCTCCTTGGCTTTCTCTGCGACCCAAACGCCCGCTGAAATCGTGGGGACCAGATAGGTGCCCTGCTGTTTCATCAGCGTCATTATTTCGTCGGTCATAAACGTCCCGTGCTCGATGGACGTGACACCCGCTTGAACTGCTCGCTTCATTCCCTCGGCGCCGTGGGCGTGAACGGCGATCGTCATGTTGTAATCCTTGGCCGTGCTAACGATAGCCCGCAGTTCGTCATCGCTGAATTGCGGATTCTGACCGTTGCTGGCGAGGCTCAATACGCCGCCGGTGGCGGTCAGCTTGATCAGGTCGGCGCCGTCCTTGTACCGTTGTCGTACAGCTTTCCTCGCATCGTCGGTTCCGTTGACCACTCCGTCGACTGGGCCAGCGTCCCTGCGAAAGTTGCCTCTGATCCCATTGGTCGGGTCGGCGTGCCCGCCAGTGGTCGCCAACGACTTGCCGGCCGTGAAGATTCGCGGGCCGATGATGTAGCCCTTGTCGATCGCCTTGCGCAGCGAAACCGAGTTAATCCCGTTGTCGCCCAAGTCTCGGACCGTCGTGAATCCGGCAAGCAGAGTGCGTTTGGCGTACACGGTTGAACGCAGAGCGTAGTCGGCTTCGTGCATGAAGAACTTGTCCGAGTAGACCTTCTTGTGGTGCTGCGACATCAAATGGGTATGCATATCCATCCAGCCGGGCATCACCGTGCATTCGCGCAAGTCGATCACGGTGTCGCTCGATTTCGCGGCGACAAAGCCGTCCAAAATCGCGACGATTTCTCCATCTCGAACAACGACCGTCTTTTCGATTTCTACCTGGTCGTCTCGGCCGTTA